>JAGHVP010000117.1 GCA_018064305.1 Candidatus Equibacterium intestinale
GGTACGAAGAGTAGCCTCTACCGTGGAATCCCCATATTTTGTAATCTGCTGGAACTCATCGACAGCAACAATGCATGGACGGTCGGCACTTTGCAGATAGCGGAATATCTCGTCCAATGTAACGATGGGATTTCTGATTTCTCCAAGCCCGACACTCCATGATGGCAGGCCGTTGATATCAAATGTTATCTCAGAACGGATAGAACCGATTGCCGTCACAAACTTCTCCCACACATTTCTTCCTTTCGGCTTAAGCTCCTCCAGTACTGCCTTACCGAGCATATTCACCAAGTCGCTGACAGACTGTGTGGCGTAGATGTCAACAAGAAAGCAGTAGTACTTCGTGCGGAACTCTTCACAGTCGAAAACGTGATTGATCAGCTCAGTCTTACCTATTCTTCTCGGGGATATTATAGCGATGTTGTTCTCATTGACCAGCAGTGAGCGTATGTCATCGGTCTCCTGCCTCCTGTCGCAGAAGTACTCGTTGCCAGCATATCCGTTAGTGATAAATGGATTTCTCATATTCCTGTTATTTTACTGCACATGCAAAGATAAAAAGAATATCTTATTATCATCAAATGATAATCATAAAATAACAATATACTGGCTGCCCGACTTCCTGAAAGAGCACGGCATCAGGTATCACATCTAATCCACCCTGTCCAGCACATACTTGCGCCGCATGAGCGTCATGTAGATGGTGCGCACTGCAAGGTGCACGAAATAAGCCAGATAGAGAGCCTGGATCCCGAGAGGTCCCTTGAGCGCGATGTAGGTTGCAACGTATGCCGCCGCAGAAAAAACCATGCAGTTGCGCATGGCACGGCTGGCCGTGGCGCCGATATAGATGCCGTCCCAGGTAAATGCCACACAGCTTATCACAGGCATAAGCACCAGCCAGAAAAGATACGGTTCACACCCCGCAATGACGGCAGGGTCGTCAGAGAAGATCGAGACCATTGCGCGGCCCGCCAAGGCATAGACCACCGTGGAAACGATGCCGATTGCGATGCTCCAGTTGAAATCGAGCATGATGGTGCGCAGCAGCTTGTCTTTCTCCTTCGAGCCTATATACCGCCCCACCAACGCCTCGCCGGCGTATGCAAAACCGTCAGTGAAATATGAATAGAAGAGCAGCAGCTTCATCATGAGAGAGGCCACGGCAAGCTCTACGTCACCATATTTTGCCGCAAGGGCGGTGAATCCGCTGTACACCACAAGCATCATGAGAGAGCGCACAATCAGGTTGGCATTCATACCGAACATGCCCTTGATATATTTCCAGCGCACGCTTTCACGGATATTCATAAGCGGCAGATATTCCTTGAAGTTCACTGCCATAAGCACAGAGGCCAGCAGCATACCGCTCCACTGCGCTATCACGGTGCCCAGCGCAATGCCCCTGACTCCCATCCCGCAGGGGACGGCACAGATGATGCTGGCCGCCACATTCAGCAGGTTCACCGTGATATCAACTATCATGGGCAGCACAGTGTTCTGCATTCCTATGAACCAGCCGCGGAACACCATCAGGCTGAGGGCTGCCGGCACGGCCCATATCCTCACGAAGAAATACTGGCGCGCCATCTCCTCAACCTCCTGGGTGCAGTCAATCACCAGAAAGGCCAGGTCTACAAACCACCACTGCAGCAGGATTATCAGCACCGCCACGCCAAGCGCTGTGGCAATTCCTTGAGAAAAGGCATCCACTGCGCTTCTTGAATCACCACGTCCGAAGGCCTGCGCCGTGACACCGCCCGTACCGGCACGCAGGAAGCCCATGTTCCAGTAGAGGAGGTCGAACAGCATGGTTCCCAGCGCCACGGCTCCCATTGCTGTGGCATCGCCTATATGACCCGCGATGGCAAGGTCTACGATGCCCACAAGAGGGACTGTGATGTTGGCAAGGATGCTCGGGACAGCCAGTCTCAGGATGCTGCGGTTGATGGTGCTGTCGGAAGGATGCTTCATTAGCGGTATTTTGTCTCCTCTTCAAGCATCCCGAGATATGAGTAGTAGCGGTCAGAGCTGATCTCTCCGTTTTCCACAGCCTCTTTAACCGCGCAGCCAGGCTCGTGGGTGTGGGTGCAGGGCTTGAAGCGGCAGTTGTCCATCACCTTGAGCATCTCTGGGAAATAGGTGCTCAGCTCTTCTTTCTCAAGGTCTACCAGGCCGAATCCGCGGATGCCAGGGGTGTCTATGATATAGCCGCCACCTGCAATGGGATGCATCTGATAGAAGGTGGTGGTGTGGCGTCCCTGCAGATGGGCTGCGGAAATCTCACCAGTCTTGATGAGGTCGAGCGAAGGGTCGATGGCTTTGATGAGCGACGATTTGCCCACGCCTGATGTGCCGCTGAAGAGGTTGATGCCTTCGCGGCAGAGCTCTTTCAGCCTGTCTATGTTTTCGCCTGTCTTTGCAGAGATTCTCAGGATATCATAGCCCGCACCGCCGTAGATCTCTTCGAAAGTGTCTGCCATTTCATCAAGCGCCTCGTCGTGCAGGTCGCACTTGTTGATGAGGATGGTGACAGGCACGCCGTAGGCCTCGCAGGTGACAAGGAAGCGGTCTACAAAGGCCAGCTTGGTCTCGGGGAAGGCCAGTGTCACAATCAGATACACGCGGTCTAGGTTGGCTGCAATGATGTGTGATTCGCGGGAGAGGTTGGTGGAACGGCGGATGATGTAGTTCCTGCGGGGGTGGATCTTGTCGATGGTGCCCATCGTGCCGTCGAATGTGTAGTCGACAATGTCGCCCACCGCCATGGGGTTGGTGGTGGTAGAACCTTTCAGACGGATCTTGCCGCGCAGCACTGCAGGGAAAAGATCCCACTCCGGCAGCCTCGTCAGAAGATAATGGCTTCCGGTATGCTTCACGACAGTTGCAGTGCCTTTCTCTGGAATCATACGGCAAAGTTACTGTTTTTCTGCCGCTTCAGCAAGCACGGCAGCCATTATTCTGTCGTAGCTTGAACATCCGTGCGACAATGCTTTCAGGTGGATGAGACACCTGCATTCCGGCGCCTGTGTGCGGACGACCGGCCCTAGACGCACTTCTGGCGTGGGTCGCCGGAACCCATGTCTTGATTTCGGAACCTTGGTGCGGACGACCGGCCCTGAAGGCACTTCTGGCAAGGGTAGCCGGAACCCTGAACGGCATTTGTCGGGGGACTAGCTGTCAAAATGGGGCAATTTTGCAGTTAGTCTGACGGTTTCAGCCGAAAAATGGCCTTATTCGTGGGGACTAACAGCGTTTTTCCGGGAATTTGACAGCTAGTCCTAAGAGATGCTCTTTCGTACAACTCAAATCTTATGGATTCCAACGTTTGACCTCAAATTGCGTGTTATATCACTCGCTGATAATCAACGATTTAGATATTTGCCCATCCCTGAATTATGGCATGGGCATATATTTAAATGCTTGCATTTCAATTACTTACATAACACGATTAAACATCTGCGTCAAAGTGAGTTCTGCGCTTTACGAAGTCACTGTGTAAGTGCTTTCTCGCGTATGTGCTATGGAGCAATGTCCCTGGCGGTGTATGCGCCTGCTGGCGGCATGTTGGAGGCGTGGCGGAATAGGGGCGCCGCTTTACGCTGCACAAGAGAGGCTGCTGCCGCAATCCTTAACCTCCTCCTTTTACAGCCGTCCCTTCGGCCCGGCTGTAACGTCGTCGCGCAGAGGATTGTTTTCCGGCAGCCGCCTCACATGTGCCAGGCTCTTCCGCTTTCGCTCCAGAGCCGGCCGCTACGGCTTATATTCCGCCACTGCCTCCACCAAGCCCGCCCATTCGCAGGCGCATCATTGTCCCGAATGGCCACGCAAAGTTCGTCCCGGGGTGATGGAACGCTGATATTACCCAATTCAGTCCCCGCGTTGCCGTTCCCGGAGAGTGATGCCCGCGGATTGCCCCGCGCTGCCAAAAAAGCGTCTGGCAGAAATGCCGTCTTTGTGAAATTTTGGGCTAACGGTACCCCAAAGTACCACCGCTAGCACAAAAAACCTGAATTCATTCAGAAAACTGCAGCAAAAACCGCGAAATCGCCGCAGAATCTTGCCCGCAGCAGATGAGTTCCGCGCCAGCGGAACGAAGTTACGGCTATTTGCAAAAGATGCCGTAAAGGGCTGCGCCGCTGCCAGACAGAGAGGCATACACTGCGCCGCGGCGGTAGAAATCATCTTTGATTGCGGCAAGAGACGGATGCGCTGCAAACACAGAAGGCTCGAAATCATTCTTCACGCTTCTCTTCCACTGCCCTATCGGCTGTGCAAGACGCTCTGCAAGAGAGGTTCCGGGCCGGGCCGGAGTTACCTTTGAATAGGCCTCACGGGTAGAGACATGGATGTCGGGCATTGCCAGTTCGATGCGGTATCCGCCCAGGTCGAGGTCGTACGGCTTCAATATCTCACCCTTGCCGGAAGCCAGCATCGGACGGTTGTATATGAAGAACGGGCAGTCGCTGCCAAGCGTTGCGGCATATCCGGCCAGCTCTTCCTTAGAAAGCCCCAGGCCGAACAAATCATTCAAGGTCATGAGAGTGAAAGCACAGTCGGCACTGCCGCCGCCGAAGCCTGCACCCACGGGAATCTTCTTGTAGAGATGTATCTCCACATTGCCTATGCCCTTCTCTTTCTGAAGCAGGCGGAACGCCTTGAAGCAGAGGTTGTCTTCAGGCTCGCCGTCGTATTCCAGGCCATACTGCACCATCTTAGCTTCCGGAGCAAATACAATCTCCAGGATATCAGTAAGTTCCGGAATGGGCATAAAAAGAGTCTCGATATCGTGATAGCCGTCGGTGCGGCGCGCCACGATATCAAGACCTATATTGATTTTTGCATTGGGATAGACAAGCATACCCGACCTGCCCCCTTTCTGCTAACCGCACTTAGAATAACCGCAGTCCATGCAGACAAGGCATCCCTCCTGGTATACGAGGTGGTTGCTTTCGCACTTGGGGCACTTGCGGCCGGTTTCGTCGCGTGTTCCGTTGGGGATGTACTGCTTGAGCGCGCGCTCCACACCGTTCTTCCAGGTGTTGATGCTTTCGCTGTCAAGCTCCAGGCCGTGCACGAGGTTGAGGACGTCAACTACAGGCATACCGTTGCGGATTACACCTGAGATGAGTTTCGCATAGTTCCAGAACTCTTTGTTGAACATGTGCGAGATACCGCCCACAACATTGGGGTAGCCGTAGCAGTCTGTGTAGTGGAAGTCGTAGCGGCTCTTGCCTGAAGCGATGTCGCTCTCCTTCACAATCCAGCCCTTTGTGATCGAGTTGGGGATGTTGCGGGTGTCGTCATCTACAAGACCGGTGAAGATCTCGTAGGGCTTGCCGTCCATCTTGCCGACCAGGGCAATCCATTTCTCACGACCGTTGCGGAAGCGGATGACATCTGCCTCGAGTGATTTGGGACGCACCTTGGTCTTGAGCACAGGCTCTTCGTTCTTCTTGGTTGATACGAGCACACCGCTGCGTGAACCTTCGCGGTAGACTGTGATACCCTTGCAGCCTGATTCCCAAGCTGTGCGGTA
>JAGHVP010000060.1 GCA_018064305.1 Candidatus Equibacterium intestinale
GTGGAAGAATATCTAACCGCAGCCCGCAAGAAGCCATAGCGCGAGCGTATCGCCCAGACACGCACCGTCACCGGTGTCTTCTCGGGTTCATACGCAAAGAACCCCCTCACAGGAGAGATGGTTCCCGTATGGATTTCCGAGTATGTACTGGCAGGCTACGGCACAGGCGCCATCATGGCAGTGCCTGCACACGACAGCCGCGACTACGCATTCGCAAAGACATTCAACCTCCCCATCATACCCCTTATCGAAGGATGTGACGTAAGCCAGGAGAGCTTCGATGCCAAGGAAGGCATCATGTGCAACTCTGGTTTCCTCAGCGGTATGACAGTGAAGGAAGCAATCCCTGCAGCAATCGACTATGTCGAAAAGATGGGTATCGGCAAGCGCAAGATCAACTTCCGCCTGCGCGACGCCATCTTCTCACGTCAGAGATACTGGGGAGAACCTTTCCCCGTATGCTATAAAGACGGCATCGCAACCCCTCTGCCCGAGAGCGAGCTTCCGCTGTGCCTCCCCCAGATCGACAAATACCTTCCCACCGAGAGCGGCGAACCGCCGTTGGCTCGTGCCAAAGGCTGGGATTATGAAGGATATCCCCTCGAGAAGAGCACAATGCCCGGATTCGCAGGCAGCAGCGCATACTATCTGCGCTATATGGACCCTCACAACAGCAATGCCCTTGTAAGTAAGGAAGCCGATGAATACTGGCGCAACGTAGACCTCTACATCGGAGGAACCGAGCACGCCACAGGCCACCTCATCTACTCCCGTTTCTGGAACAAATTCCTTTACGATACCGGATATGTATGCGAGATAGAGCCGTTCAAGAAGCTCATCAACCAGGGCATGATCCAGGGCCGTTCGAACTTCGTGTACCGTATCGTAGGTACTAACACATTCGTATCATACGGTCTCAAAGACCAGTACGAAACCACCGAAATCCATGTCGACATCAACATCGTGAACAACGACCGTCTCGACTGTGAAGCGTTCAAGAACTGGAATCCCGAGTACAAGACAGCCGAGTTCATCCTTGAAAACGGCGAGTACATCTGCGGATGGGCTGTAGAGAAGATGAGCAAGTCTATGTTCAACGTTGTGAATCCCGACCAGATCTGCGAGCGCTACGGCGCCGACACACTCCGTCTGTACGAGATGTTCCTCGGTCCCCTCGAGCAGAGCAAGCCATGGGACACAAAGGGAATCGACGGTGTCCACCGCTTCCTGCGCAAGTTCTGGAAGCTCTACAGCGAAGACGACAAGGTGATTGTCACCGATGAAGCACCTTCAGCAGCAGAGCTCAAGGCACTTCACAAACTTATCGGCAAGGTTCAGTATGATATAGAGCACTTCTCATACAACACAGCAGTCAGCTCGTTCATGATAGCAGTGGGTGAACTCACCGACCTCAAGTGCCACAAGCGCGCCGTCCTCGCCCCGATGGCAGTGCTCATCTCTCCTTTCGCCCCCCACATCGCTGAAGAGCTCTGGAGCATGCTCGGCAATACAGAAAGCATCACATACGCTCAGTTCCCCGAGTATCACGAAGAATACACCATAGAAAACACCCACGAATACCCCGTATCGTTCAACGGCAAGCTCCGTTTCAAACTCGCCCTTCCCAAAGACATGCCGCGCGAAGAAGTCGAGGCTGCAGTCCGCGGCGACGAGCGCACGGCAAAATATGTCGGAGAAGCGGGCATCCGCAAAGTGGTTGTAGTTCCCGGCAAAATCATCAATGTTGTCTGCTGATACACGATGAGCCACAGAATTACACTTAAAGATGTCTTTGGAGAGGTAAAGGCCTATCTGCTGATTACTGTCGGCCTGCTCATATACTCTCTGGCCTGGGTCGTGTTCCTGATTCCCAACGGTCTTGTCGGAGGAGGAATCACAGGTCTCTCCACCATCATCCAATACTGCACAGGTTTTGATGTAGCATACTCGTATATCATCATCAATTCCATACTCATTGTCCTTGCAATGAAGATACTCGGCAGCGAATTCGGAGCAAAGACCATTTTTGCGATAGTGGCAGTGACTGTCTTCCTCAAGCTCCTTCCGGGCATAGTTCCCCAGAGCTTCATCACCGAATTCTCTGCTGAAAACGGCAAGATGGTCTGCGTCATCTTTGCTGGGGCCCTTGCAGGTTTCGGCATCGGTATGGCCTTCATGCAGGGAGGCAGCACCGGAGGTACAGATATCATCGCCCTCATCATCAGCAAATACAAGCGGATATCTCCGGGTGCCATCCTGCTGATGCTGGACATCGGCATCATTGCCCTGTCACTTCTTATCCCTAACGGTGAGAACTGGTCGCACAGGCTCACAGTGCTGATATACGGCTACGTCCTCACCGGAATCATGACCTTCACAATCGATTTCATACTGACAGGTAAGAAGCAGTCAGTCCAGCTTTTCATTTTCACGAACAAATACGAAGAGCTGGCCGACCGTATATGCAACGATGCCCACCGTGGCGTCACCCTGCTTTCCAGCCAGGGTGGATACTCGAAGACAGATGGCAAACTCGTTGTTGTGGTTGTAAAAAGGAATGAAACCAACAAAATCCTCAAACTCATCAATGAAGTTGCGCCTGAAGCATTTGTATCGATAGGCAGCGTCATGGAGGTATATGGCCAAGGTTTTGAGCCAATGAAGAAATTATAATTCCGATTGTAATTTTAAAATACTGAAAAACAGCTCTTACCGCTCGGTGAGGGCTGTTTTTTTGTCATATCAAAGTATAATTTTGTAACTCGAATAATCACAAACAATATGATACCAACTATCATTGCAGCCGCAATAGCGGCAATCATCTCAACAGTTGTCTGCTATCTGATAATCCATAGAAGAGATGCCGGCGGCACTGAATCCACCCGATATATGAAACCAGAAGAGAACTCGAAAGACGATGACTATCTCATATTCGAGGAAGCCGGTTCGTACAAGGCCACGGATGTCAAGAATGACATGCTGTACAACAGGCTCAAGGAACTGATGGACACTTCGAAGCCGTTTCTGAACCCGAAGGTCAGGATGAACGACATCGCCACTGCAATAGGCACTAACACATCCACCCTGTCGAACATCATAAACCGCAGGTTCAACATGAGCTTCACAGAATTGATAAACTCGTACAGGGTCAGGTATGCGTTGGAATACATCGCAAAGAATCCGGACGTGGCAAGCGACAAGCTCAAACGTGAATGTGGTTTCAACACTACATCCACATTCATCAATGCCTTCCACCGCCATACCGGGATGACTCCCGGGGAATATCTCAAGAAGCATAAGGCCAGACTGTAATTGTGATGCCGTTGTGGAAAGGTCGCGGATATGACAGAGCTGTGAGGCGTGAGGAGGTGTTGAGGCAGGCATCTGACATCATAGCCGGGAAACGTCTTTTCCTGAATCCGGAGCTCAGGTTCAATGATGTCGTGAGGGCGGCAGGGACAAACCGCACTTATCTGTGGGATGCCATGCATTCGCTCGGATTCGGATTCAGAGATTATCTGGCAAGATTCCGCGTGGTATATTTCATAGAACACGCCTGGCTTGAAGAGTACCGGAGCCTTTCCAACGATGACATAGCTGAAAGATGCGGATTCAGCAGCAAAAAGCTGCTGGACCGCTATCTGCAGAAAATAATAGGCATATCATTCTCCAGATACATGGAGATTGTGCGCAGGAGCTGACGGTTACAGGAACAGCTTGTCTATCTTCTTCAGTGAAGAAGGAAGGGCGATTACAACCACCCTGTCGTATGCCTGGATCCTGGTGCTGCCGTATGCGATGAAAGACTCGCTGCCGCGGATCACGCCTCCTATCACTACATCGGGAGGCAGGGCGATATCCTTTACCATAGCCTTGGTAATCAGGCTGTCGGGGTTCACGATATACTCGACTGCTTCTGCATCGGATCCGCTGAGGTATTTGATTGAACGCACCTTGCTGTTGAGGGTGAAACGGAAGATACGGCTCGCTGTGATAAGCTTCTTGTTTATCACTGCATCCACGCCCATGCTTTCGGCAAGTTTGATATACTCGATATTCTCTACCTCTGCGATAGTCTTCGGAACGCCCATCTTCTTGGCCGCAACACAAGTCATGATGTTTGTCTCTGAGCTTGAGGTGAGGGCTATGAAGGCATCACACGACTGTACATTCTCTTCATAAAGGAGGTCGGCGTTACGTCCGTCACCATTCACTATCATGGTGCGCTCCAGCGACTGTGAAAGCTCCTGGCAGCGCTTGATATCCTTCTCTATCAGTTTGATATGCGGCATGATCTTCTCCAGCTTCGCAGCCACCATCTCGCCTATCGGGCTGCCTCCCAGAATCACCACCTTGTTGACCGTTATGTCATTCTTGCCTATCACCTTCATGGCCTCCTCGACATTGTTGCGGCGCGCCATCACATAAACCATATCGCCCAGGCGCATCTTGGTGTCACGCTTCGGGATCACTGTCTGGTCGTCGCGCGAGATTGCCACAATCCTGAAAGGAAGGTCTTCTATCGGATATACGAAGTCTGATATCTCCTTGCCTATCAGCGGAGAGTCTTCTTCAAGCTTGAACACGATAAGCTGCAGCTTGCCGTGGCCGAACTCCACGAATTCCGACATCTCGGCCTGTCGCACAAGGTCGGATATCTCATATGCCGCCATCTTTTCAGGGCAGAACAGCAGGTCCACACCCAGCTCGGTGAAAAGAAGCTTGTTCTCGTGAGTGAGATATTCGGTGTTATTGATGCGGGCAGTAACCTTATTCGCCCCCAGCTGTTTTGCAAGCAGTGCAGATACAATGTTGCCGTTCTGCTCCTTGTCTGGGAACACAGCAACAAAAAGATCCGCCGACTCGACCTTCGCAGCCTGCAGCACGCTGATTGACGTAGGCACACCAAGCACAGTCACCACATCGGCGTTTTCAGACGCCTTTGCAAGGCGCTCCTGATGGTCATCGATGATTGTGATATCGTGGTTGTCCGCTCCAAGGAGCTTGGCCAGATGGCATCCAACTTCGCCAGCTCCGGCAATAACTATTTTCATACGCTAACCGTTTAGTCCTATCAATCTCAGGAATTCGCCCCTCGTGCGCTCATCCTTGAGGAATACGCCGGTAAAGGCTGATGTGGTAGTGACAGAGTGCTGCTTCTCCACCCCGCGTATCTGCATGCACATGTGCGACGCCTCTATCACAACCGCCACCCCCAGAGGATTCAGGGTTTCCTGGATGCAGTCACGGATCTGCACCGTAAGGCGCTCCTGCACCTGCAGCCTGCGGGCGAACGTCTCCACCACACGGGCGATCTTGCTCAGGCCTGTGATATAACCGTTTGGAATATATGCCACATGCACCTTGCCGTAGAAAGGCAGCATATGGTGCTCGCACATAGAATAAAGCTCGATGTCCTTTACAAGCACCATCTGTTTGTATTCTTCCTTGAACATCGCGCTGCGCAGGATTGCCGAACCGTCTTCTTCATAACCTTTTGTAAGGAACTGCATCGACTTTGCCACGCGCTCGGGTGTCTTGAGCAGCCCTTCCCTCTCCGGATCCTCACCGAGAAGGCGGAGGATTTCACGGTAGTGCTGCATCAGAGACTCGGTGGTCTGCCCGTCAAACTGCTCTATTTTCTTGTATGACATACGCTACTAATCGCTAATTTATAGCAATATTAAGCATTTTATTTCAAAACTTAGCTAACTTTGATGCGGAATGGATGCCGGATGTGCCAAAAACACATTCGCAGATGGAAGAAATAATCAGAATCGAAGAGGTTGAAAAGCGCTACAATGTGGGTGAAATCACCATCAGGGCGCTTGACAAAGTCTCACTTAACGTAGCCCGCAACGAATATGTGGCCATCATGGGCCCCTCCGGAAGCGGCAAATCCACCCTTATGAACATCATCGGCTGTCTGGACACCCCCGACAGCGGCACATATCATCTTGCTGGAGAGGACGTCGGCATGATGGATGACGATGCGCTTGCCGCCATACGCAACAGGCAGATAGGATTTGTATTCCAGGCCTTCAACCTGCTTGCCGGGCACAGTGCCCTCGACAATGTGGCACTGCCCCTGCTCTATGCTGGCGCAAAGCGGCACGAGCGCGAGGAGCGCGCTGCGTATCTGCTTGAGAAAGTGGGGCTTAAAGAAAGAATGACGCACACTCCGGCAGAGCTTTCAGGCGGGCAGAAGCAAAGGGTGGCGCTGGCACGTGCCCTTGCCTGCAACCCGCCTATAATTCTGGCAGACGAGCCCACGGGCAATCTGGATACTGCCACATCCATTGAAATCATGTCTCTGTTCGACCAGATCCACTCGGAAGGCGGTACGGTCATACTTGTAACCCATGAAGATGACATCGCCTCGTATGCAAGGCGCATCATCAGGCTGCGCGACGGAAAAATTCATTCAGACACTAAAAATTATTAATTTCGCACAACCAAACCTAAGCAGAATATGAAGATTTACACAAAGACCGGCGACTGCGGCCAGACAAGCCTGGTTGGAGGCACGCGCGTAGAGAAATGCCACCCGAGAGTTGAGGCATACGGCAATGTAGACCAGCTCATCAGCCAGCTGGCGGTGGTGCGCAGCGCTTTTGCAGAAAGCGGCAGACTGCAGAAAGAGTCTGACGACCTGCTTGAGATCCAGAAACATCTGATGCAGGTTTCAGCCCTTCTGGCCTGCGACAGGGAAAGTGTGAAGCTTCAGCCTGCCGATCCTGCCTGGACCGCCTTCCTTGAAGGTGAGATTGACAGAATGTCAGCCCTGCTCGAGCCGCAGAAATATTTTGTCATACCCGGCCCTCCAATGGCAGCCGCGCAGTGTCATATCGCCCGCACAGAGTGCCGCAGATGCGAACGCAGCATGGTTGCAATAGAGAGCAGAACCTGCTATGATTCAGAGTGTTTACAATATATCAACCGCTTGTCCGATTACCTGTACACATTGGCACGATATGTGTGCATGGTTCTGGGCTGCAAAGAAGAAAACTGGATACCTTAACAT
>JAGHVP010000244.1 GCA_018064305.1 Candidatus Equibacterium intestinale
ATCTACACCCACATCGACACCGCCAAGTGGCAGGAGAGCATCCTCCGCTACCATCCCGAACGCTGATTTCCAACTGAATGACCGCAGCAGACGTTCCTTCAGACGGTAGGACAAAATAGAAAAATCCGGCGTATGTCAATCATTCACATACGCCGGAAAATCTTGCCGACGGACATTGCTGCCATACGGGCATCCGTCCGTTATCAGCCTTTGTTATTCAGTAAGGATCCCACGTGTAGATGAAATCTGACTCTTCATCTGGGAAAGCTGTTCTTTGAGTTGGTCAAGGTTGATGGCGTTGATAACAACGAGAGGCTGCATTGACTCGTTCAGTGACTCATACTCAGAGTTGATGGTTGCGAGCTCCTCGACAGCAATACTCAGGAGAGAAATGTGATACGAAATATTGGAAGCCGCCTCATCGTCAAAGCCTGCAAGGAACTTCTCTGTATTCTGTGATGCTATATAGAGCTCTTCCACAATAGCAGCCGCAGTAGCGTCCCAGAAGAGCTCGGCACGGCCATTATCCTTTGAAGCCTGATAGTAAGTCTTGAGGGACTCCCCAAACCCGGGACTGTCGATAAAATCCTTGAGATTCGAATCGTTTACATCTGCATAAAGCTTGATGAGAGCCTTGTCGTATGCGGCTGTAGGCATTCCATACAACTTTGCAATCTCCTTGTCACAGGCGAGGATTGCAATTGCGCGATACTTCTGAGAGAGTGTCTGGAGATTATCTGCGATTGAGGGGTCAACAAGATAGTCAGGCTTGAGTTTCTTCTCCTGCTCTGAGAGGACAATCCTGCCGTCTTTTACATTTGCTATGACACCCATTGCCTGAAGGTTGGAGATGTCGTTGCTCAGGGTGTCAAGATGCAGCTTTATGAGAGCTTCCTGATTGAGTTCAGCCTGAGACTTCTCCTGCTCAACAGTTTTCTGGTTTTTCTTGTTCTGTCCGCAAGATGCTGCTACAAGGCATACGGCAGCAATTGCGAGAATAGTTGTAAATCTTTTCATGATCAGTTGGTTGTTTATTTGTAGTTTCATTTGATTTTCGATGGAATATCAATCAGCAGCACTATCGTAAGCAGAATGCAGACAAGCATCATCACACCCATGTTGAACGGTACTGTAGGAATCTTTGCATGACCGACAACCTTGCATGAGCTATAGAAAGGCGCCCGTCCGTTGCGGCTTGGCGGTGTCAGGAACACTCTTGCTGCTTTAGGGACTATCCTGTTTTCAACAATTTCAATGGCATTCTCCGAATCGCTTCCGGTAAGGAACTCGGAAAGCCTGATATTGCAGTTCTGTTTCATCATTGTCTGCATCCGTTCAATCCCCATGCTTTTGATGCCGGCATTGATAATGCGGTCACGTTCCAATGTCGCCCTGTTGCTGACGGCATTGAGGGCATCCTTTGCCTTTTCCATATACAGTTGTATGGCATCATAGTCATATCCGCCCTCATACGGTTCAATTCCAGCCGCCTCTGCCAGAACCGGAAGTGAATTGAACAATATCTTCATATGGTCTTCACCTTCCACGACAATGTTGTTCTCAATTGCTTCAAGACGATATTCTAGCTCATCCGAATATGCCTCGCGGTAAAACAGAGCGCTGTAACGCTCGCGGTCAAGTTCGAAGCAAGGCTTTTCGTATTCATTGTAGCAGTAGGTACCTACAGCCAGGGCCTCAGAAGCCCAGCGGGACGGGATTACATCGCCTATCACAGGCACGTTGTCAGTGGTGCTCCTGCCATTGAGATCGGAAAAAGGCACAACCAGACCGCATAGCAGTATCTGCGGAATCAGCAGCAATGGTATTGAAATGTAGATTGCCACCACAGAACCGAGGCACTGCGACAGCAGCAGCCCCACAAGGCTGGACAGCAGTGCGGAGACAAACAGTATGCACCACCACAGCAGGAACATTCCGTGCAAATCCATCAATGTGGTTCCAACCAGCACGAACAGAGCTGTCTGCAGAAGAGACACCCCTGCTGCAAATATGATTTTGCTGAATATATACGAAGAATAGTTGAGGTTGAGAAACTTCTCTCTCTTGAGAAGCAGCCTGTCCCTTATTATCTCCTCAGCGCTGCCGGACATCCCGATAAACACGGCCACAATCACAGCCATGAAGATGAAGCTCACAAAGTTTTTATTGTCCATCACCGTGTATCCGGTAGCTGGAGCATATCTTGTGAGCATGCTGCATATCACAGCAAGCACAGGTGCCTCCAGCAGTGTGATAAGTACGTATTGCCTGTTGGCCAGCTTGGATTTGAATGTCCGCTCAAGGAATATGAGCATCTGGGAGAAGACGGATGGACGCTTCTGTGAAGAAGCCGGTATGTCACAAACACTCTCCTGTTCAGGTTCTGACCGGTGTGAAAGATACATTTCGTGCCATTGCTGAGGCGACACCTTACGCTTCTGGCTGACCTTTCCGGTACCGTCCAGAGATTTCTCGTTGACAATGTTGAGCACTGTCTCGGGATTGACATTGCCGCAGGCCTGGCAGGTGCTGACCTGGGAATCTGCATAATTCGCCGCTGTCTTGAAATACGTGACAGCATCAATGGGGTTGCCGTCGAAAATCGGATATCCCCCCGTATCCAGCAGAAGGAGCCTGTCAAACAGTTTGTAAACATCACTCGACGGCTGATGGATATTGGCAACCACAAGCTTGCCGCGGTATGTCTGCTCCTTGAGGAGTCCCATAACGTTTTCGGTATCTGCCGAAGAGAGTCCGGATGTGGGCTCATCAAGGAAAATCACCAAAGGCTCGCGGATCAGCTCAAGTGCAATATTGAGGCGCTTGCGCTGGCCTCCTGAAATAGTCTTGTTGAGCGGAGAGCCCACAACAAGGTCTCTTGCAGCTTCAAGTCCGAGATCGGAGAGCACCTTCATCACCCTGCGCTCAATCTCCTCGTCCGGCATCTTGTCAAAACAAAGCCTGGCTGTGAAGTAGAGATTCTGGTAAACTGTAAGCTCTTCTATCAGAAGGTCGTCCTGAGGCACGAATCCCATAAGACCCTTTACTGCCGAATCATCTACAGAATGCCCGTTGATGGTGATGCTGCCATGCTGCGGTTTGAGAGAACCGTTGAGAATCGAAAGCAATGTAGTCTTTCCGGCTCCGCTTCCGCCCATCACTGCCACAAGCTCTCCGTTTCTCAGCACGGAGGTGAAGTTGTGCAGGCCGTTGTTACTGCCGGGGAATCGGAATTCCAGCCCACGGGCCTGGAACAATAGACTGTCGGAATTACTCTCCTCATACACGCGGAATGCCGCCGAATAATAAAGCGGTGCTCCTTTGTAGTTCTTTACCACACCGCTCTTGTCCCATACCTGGAAAACGCCACGAAGAAGCAGCACGTCATTTAAAAGCGCCTCGTCAGGGCCGTCATACGAAAATACAAGCGTATTGCTGGAGGCAATCCAGAGGGTCTTGAACTCTCCCTGATAGCCATCAAAGCTCTGTGTGCGGACAAGGTCTGTCTCTCTGCTCTCAATGAAATCGCAGAATACTCCGTACAGATTGTCGGTGACGCCGAAATTCTTTGCAACGAGCCGGAAATATGAGTTCTGGGGATTGAATGAGCCGGAGACAAGTTTGCAGAATTCCATCAGGCGAAGCAGGATGAGCATCAACTCCCCAGCTTTGATGTTGCGCTCAAGATTTGCAGCAACCTTACCCACTATCTGCTCTCTGTCAACATCCACGCTTCCATAGAAATCGCACAATTCACCATACAGATCCAGGTATGATTGTTTGTCTCTCAAGCCGAAATGATACGTCAGATAATTACTGATGAGTTTTTCGGCCGAGGACGAATCCAGGCCTGTGTCCGCCCCCAGGAGCGCGAACATATTGATCAACCCTGACAGTACTGCATCGTTCAACATAACCCAGACTTATCTATTTTTGCAAATATAGCAATATTCTCACAGAATTAACCAAAGAATCTGGGATTTACTGCGATTTTTGGCTGCAGTCCAGATACTCTGGGCACGGCCCGGCGACATCTGCTTCTGACCGCTCCTTTATGCAGCCCGTGAGGCATGTCGCAGCGCATAAATCATAAGAGGACGGCCTCACTTAACGGAAGTCGTCCTCTTTGTGTCCTGTCGCCAGAACTGTCTGAACTTAGATCATCAGCGCTGCAACGAGTGAAAGGATAGCGTAGAACTCAGGAAGAGCGGCGTAGATCAAAGTGTTGGTCATAACGTCGTGACCCTGGGAAACACCGATGATACCGTTTGCGCAGACCTGACCCTGACGGATAGCAGAGAGGAGGCAGACAGCACCTACAGCGAGGCCTACACCGAACAACAGGGGACCCTGAGCGGCGAAGTCCTTGCCCATCCACATCAGGAATGCTACGAAACCGTAGATACCCTGAGTTGCGGGGAGAGCTGAGAGAATCATGTAAGTTGATGATTTTTCGGGATTCTTCTTCAGAGCACCTTCAGCTGCGTTACCGGCGATAGTTGTTCCGATAGCACTTCCGATGCCGGCCAGACCTAACATGAGGCCGAATCCCAGATAGCCAAGAATTTCATTGATCATAATTGTTGATATTTAATTAGTTATTATTTTCCTTGTTATTGTCCAACGGGATGTATTTCGCACCCATTCCTTCATATCCGCTGTTCTTGAAATACTCCAGGAAGTTCAGACGCAGAGGATGCACGAACGCACCCAGGCCCGACATCAGGAGGTTCAGCGTATGGCCTATGAGCAGAATCACCACAAAGGCGATCCATTTACCTACGCCGCCGTCGCCCAGCACCATATTGCCGAGAGTGTTGAAAGCACCGCCCAGCATACCGCCGGCAAGACCGAGTGCGTACAGACGGATGTAGCTGAGCACGTCACCCAGCAGGCCGGTAACCATCTGGTATGTATCCCAGAGGCCCGCTCCGATATTGATGAGGGGGTTGCGCCCGGGCTTGTTGAAGATGAAGATGCCGAGTGCCGATACAACACCCACCGCAATGATTGCGATGCGGAGAGCACCTGCCGAAAGCACACCTGCAAGCATCAGGACCACAATGGCTATGCCGCCCAGGATGAGCAGCAGCCAGCCCCAGGTGCTTACAGTCTCCTTGAAGCCGAAGCGTTTGGTATAAAGGATTGCCTTTACGGTCATTGCCAGACACAGATGCACGATACCGATAAGAACCGACAGTACCATCGGATAGTCGTAGTCAGTGCCGGGGAACTTGCCCGTAAGCATTATGTTCTTGAGTCCCTGCGGGATCCACGAAACCTCAGTCAGATTCACACCGAAGGCAGTACCGAGCACAAGGCCCACCACAAGGGTGGCCACACCGAGGAAGGCGATCAGAGTGCCCAGGCCGTCGAACATGCCTATCTTCACCCACTTCTTGTTGAGCGCAATGCCGAACAGAAGCAGGATGATGCCGTATCCGGCATCTCCCATACACATGGCAAAGAAGAGCAGGAAGAAGATCGAAATTATGGGAGTAGGGTCGAATTCACCATAGACAGGCATTCCATACATGCCTGTGATGCATTCGAACTTGCGTGAAAACCAATTGTTGCGCAGCTTGATGGGAGGATTGTCATCCTCTGCCGCGGGCTCGCTCATCCAGAAAGCGTCGCTGGCATCCAGCTCTGCCTTCAGGCGCCCGTCTTCTGTGCAGGGTGCAAACCCCACAAGCACAGTGAGCTTGTCTTCCGCAGCCGAAGCTGCAGCCGACGAAGCGAAGTAGCGGTCAAGCTGGTTGAGACGAGAATCATACAGCTTTTTGAGGCGGGGCACCTCACGCTCCTTCGCCTCTCGGATTGAAGCAAGTTCCTTATCTGCCGCGGCCTGAAGGGCATCAATCTCACTTTGAGCCTCGACAGCCGATTCGGAAGGTTTTGCAACCTCAGTTGCTGCCACCGCAACGGGCAGTTCCTCACCGGGAACTGTGACAGTAGCGAAATATATGGCTGACTTGTCTTCGGAAATCACCTCGAGGGCGACTTTCTCCGCCCATGAAGGATCGTATTTCTTGAGAGTGGCGCGGTGGAAGCGCACATTCACACCTTTTGACGCAAGGTCTTCCAGGCTTTCAGAAGAGAACTCGCCCCATGCCTGTGCATCGGCAAAACGGCGGCGCGCCTCTGCAAGTTTTGTCTGCAGCGACTTTAGTTCGTCAGATGTTTCTGCCTCCAGCTCTGCCATCTGCTGCTTTATTGAAAGCGCCTCGGCATAAATCCTGGTGGAGCGCTCGTCCATAGGTTTCTTCGCACGGGTGATGTCCATCACGCCGAGTGCCGAAAGCTGCTCTATGAACTTCTCCTTGTCTTCATTCATCAGAATGAAGGAGTATTTCGTCATTTTCTCTATCATGCCTGCTCCTCCTCTTCTTCTGCCGCATGGCGTGTCTTCACAATCTTCTGTGAAGCCTTGGAGAGGTTCTCCTCGTCTTCCATGTAGCGTTTTATCTTGCGGATAGCCTCCTGGTAGCCGGGAATCTGCACTTTTTCGTACAGGTTCACCTTCTGGGTTGTCTTCTTGCGCTGGAAGTCCAGGATGCGGCTCTTCTCTTCATACACCTGGCTTTCGATACCTATCTGCGCCAGGTTCTTGAGGATTGCCACACCGTCGGTGTACCACATGGGCTTTGCGAAAGTGTCGAAAGGCTGTACTGTGTAGATGACCTCCTTCAGGGCTGGGGTTTTCACACCGGCCACCTTGACGGTCTCCAAAACCACATCGTCAACAGTGATCAGGCCGGGAGTGAATTCATTCCACAGCTCTGCCATGTAGCTGTATTGCGTAAGGGCCTTTTCCAACTCTTCGTTGAGCTGCTGCGAATGCTCCTTTGCCTTCTTCACCTCCAGACGCAGTGCCGACTCCTTGTTTTTCAGAGTGGGCAGCGCACGGGTGCGGACCTTGAGCTGCTTGCCCAGTTCCACCAGCGACGTTTTGTTGTATTGGAATTTAATGGCCATCTTCTAGTCTTTCCAGTATTTCTCTATAAGTGCCTGTTTGATACCGGTTTCACTCTTGCTGAAGTACTTGCCGAAGAGTTCCCATCCAGTATCGAGCATCTGGTCGATGGGGATGTTCACATCGATTGCCAGAAGGCGGGTTGAATACTCTTTTGCATACTCGAGGCAGCGCTGGTCGTAGTCGCTGAGGTCGAAACCGTTCTCGAGCTTTGTCTTTGCATTTGCAGCATCGGCATAAAGGCGTACTGCAGTGTTCATCACCTGGCTGTGGTCTTCGCGGGTCTGCTTGCCGATAACCAGCTGTTTCAGACGTGAAAGGCTGCGGAACGGGTCAATGATGACCTTTCCTGTATCGGTATCCTGACGCAGGAAGAGCTGGCCTTCTGTGATATATCCAGTATTATCAGGGATTGCGTGGGTGATGTCACCGTCGTTGAGGGTGGTGACTGCTATGATTGTGATAGAACCTCCGTCAGGCAGCTGCACGGCCTTCTCGTAGATCTTCGCGAGGTCTGAGTAGAGAGAACCGGGCATAGAGTCCTTTGAAGGGATCTGGTCCATACGGTTCGACACGATACAGAGCGCGTCGGCATAGAGTGTCATGTCGGTGAGGAGCACAAGCACCTTCTCGTTCTTGTCCACTGCGAAATACTCGGCTGCTGTAAGCACCATGTCGGGGATAAGCAGACGCTCTACAGGGGGCTGGTCGGTGGTGTTGACGAAGCTGATGATCTTGTTGAGCGCACCTGCACTCTCGAACACCTGCTTGAAGTAGAGGTAGTCGTCGTTGGTAAGACCCATACCGCCCAAGATGATCTTGTCTACATCCGCACGGAGGGCCACCTGCGCCATAACCTGGTTGTAAGGCTGGTCTGGGTCGGCGAAGAAAGGAATCTTCTGGCCGGAAACCAGTGTATTGTTAAGGTCGATACCTGCGATACCTGTAGGAATCAGCTGTGAAGGCTGCTGGCGTTTGTAGGGGTTCACCGAAGGACCTCCGATGAATCTCTTCTCACCCTCGACTGCCGGACCGCCGTCGATAGGGTCGCCGTAGGCATTGAAGAAACGCCCGGCAAGTTCGTCACTTACCTTGAGGGAAGGAGCCTCACCGAAGAATCTTACCTCAGCGTCGGTGGGAATACCCTCTGTGCCTGAGAAAACCTGCAGTGTGACGATGTCACCTTTGATTTTCACAACCTGGGCCAGACGGCCGGCCACACTTGCCAGCTCGTCGTTGCTCACACCCTGTGCGCGCAGCGACACAGTGGCCTTTGTGATGGATTGCAGCTGTGTATATGTTCTTGCGAAAGCGTTAGTTGTTGCCATTTTCAAGGATATTATTGATTTGACCTAAATAATTGTTGAACTGCTCGCTCTTCCACTCAGAATAGTTCAACTGACGGAATGTGTTGATGAGTTCCTTGAAGAATTTCGAGCACTCCTCAAATCCTTCGAAATCAAATTTTGCGTCGCAGAATTTGAGAACCAGCGAGAGCATGAACTCCTGACGTTCCATGGGGCACATTGCATCGATCGAGTCGAATGCATCCTGCTGCAGGATCACGAAGTCGATGAGCTCAGACTTCCAGTATGACTCGTGGTAGCTGATAGGCACACCGTCATCACCGAGGATGTTGATCTGCTCTGCCATCTCCTTACCGCGGCGGATATAGTTCTTTGCGCGGAGCACATCCTCTACCCAGCCCTTGTGAACCTTGTCGTCAAGATACTCCTGGATTTCGGGATACTCCAGATATTTCGAATATGAATCAACGGGGTCTACTGCAGGATAGCGCTTGCTGTCGGCACGGCCCTGGTTCAGGGCGTAGAAGCAGCGGGCCGCCTTCTTGGTTGATTCTGTCACAGGCTCCTTGAGGTTACCGCCCGCAGGAGACACAGTTCCTATGAATGTAACTGAACCGGTTGCACCGTTGTTGAGACGTACGATACCGGCACGTGCGTAGAAGCTTGATATGATTGATGAAAGGTCTACGGGGAATGCATCGGCACCGGGGAGTTCCTCCATACGGTTACTCATCTCACGCAGCGCCTGTGCCCAGCGTGATGTAGAGTCGGCAAGCAGCAGCACCTTCAAGCCCATTGCACGGTAATACTCGCAGATTGTCATTGCGGTGTAGACAGATGCCTCACGTGCGGCAACAGGCATGTTGGAAGTGTTGCAGATGATGGTGGTACGCTCGATGAGCTTGCGTCCTGTGTTGGGGTCGATCAGTTCGGGGAACTCCTTGAAGATCTCCACAACCTCGTTTGCACGCTCACCGCAGGCCGCCATCACGATGACCTCGGCATCACCCTGCTTTGCAATTGCGTGCTGGAGCACGGTCTTGCCGCAGCCGAAAGGCCCGGGGATGAATCCTGTACCGCCCTCTGCGATAGGGTTGAGGGTATCGATGGTACGCACACCTGTCTGCATGATGCGGTAGGGACGCGGTTTCTCCTTATATCCTCCGATGGCAACCTTGACAGGCCATTTCTGAACCATTGTCACCTTGACCTCTGCACCTTTTGCATCGGTCAGGACAGCCATCGTGTCGTCTATCTTGTATTGACCTGCGGCGGCAACGCTCTTCACTGTATAGGTACCCTTGAATGAGAAAGGAACCATGATTTTGTGAGGGAGCCAGCCTTCCTTGACCTCACCCAGCCATGATGCAGCCTCGACCTTGTCGCCGGGCTTTGCGATAGGGGTGAAATCCCACAGTTTGTCGTGGTCCAGAGGGGCTGTGTATTCGCCTCGTTTGAGGAATACGTCCTCCATTGTCGCAAGGTTGTTCTGAAGTCCGTCGTAACTGCTTGAAAGCAGGCCGGGGCCCAGGGTCGCCTCCAGCATGTGGTCGTCAAACACGACCTTGTCGCCCTGACGCAGCCCGCGGGTGCTTTCATACACCTGTGCGAACGCGCTGTCGCCGTTGACCTTGATGATCTCGGCCATCAGTTTGACACCGTTTAAATCTACATAGCAGATCTCATTCTCAGCCACGTGTCCCTCGAATTTGATGGTCACGAGGTTTGAGATGATACCTGTAACTACGCCGCAAGTTTTCATATATTTCTACTGATTGATTTTATTCTTGTTGTAAGTGTTGTTGATCTCCTCCACAAACTGCGCGAAGAGCTTCTCGCCGGTAGCCTTGTCAAGCGAGCTCCAGCGTGAGATTATGTGCATCTTTGCAAGAAATGCCAGCACCGGGTTGATGTTGAACAGGTCGAACAGCACGATGTCCTCTATCTTGTTCCAGGTCACGCTGCTTATCTGCCTCTCCCTCTCGAGGATATTTGAGACTGCAAAAGCCTTTCTCAGGGCTTCTTTCTCCTCGAAATCCTGCTCAGTCTCCCTCTTCTCCAGATATGCCACCTTCTCTGTGCGCAGTGCGAAGTCATACGCAAAGTAATCGCGTATGAACTTATTGCCGCAGCGGGCGCAGGAACGATAGAAATCCTTGTTCAGGTTGTTTTCATCGAACCCCGTCTCCAACCACTCCACCAGGCGGCGGTCGGTCTGGTCAAGGCAGTCGAATATGTTCTCACGGATAAGTGAGTAGTCATAGTCGTGCTTTGCGAAATCCAGAGCCAGGTCGGGAAGTGAAGCAATGATATATGGATAGTTGTCCATAAAAGTCCGGGCTGAAATTAACCGAAAAGAATCTTTTTGGCAGCGGGACGGAGATATTCACCGATAAGGCTGCTGAAGCTCTCGTCAGAGAAATCGATGAAGTAGCCCTCACCCTTGGGAGCAATTCTGAAACCGCCCTCGACAGCATCGCTGAAATTAAATTCGAGCCCTTTTGAAAGCTCTGCACCGATCTTGCCGGCAAGAGTGCCTTCCAGCTGAGACTTCATAGATGCAGGCAGAATTACGTCAAGTGCCTTCACGCCTTCTTCGGGCTTGAATGCAGCGACTACTGTCTTTATGAGTTCAGCCACAAAATTCTGGTCGGAAAGAGCATTCTTTGCAGCACCGTTGACAACTTTGGCCTGTACCATCTCAGAGATTTTCTGCTTGAGACCTGAGAGAGTCTGGGTTGATGCGATCTTGATGTCGCCCTCGGCCTTTGCCTTTGTGTCGGCAGCCTGTTTCTGGGCGTCAGCCACTATCTTTGCAGCTTCTGCACGTGCAGCCGCCACTATTTCTTCTGCTTTGCTTTTTGCCTCTGCCAACAGAGTGTCAGCTTCCTGCTTGCCTTTTGCAAGCCCTTCCTGATAGAGCTTGTCGGTCAATTCTTGCAATTTGTTCTGCATATTATAAAAAGTGAAATTAAAAACGTGCAAATTTAGTCATTTTTGCGATAATATAAAAGCCTCCTGCCGGCATTTTCAACCTTTTATAAACAGCCGGACAGGCGCCGTTTTCACTCTCTGCTGAGAGTGTAGAGGCGTGCGTTCTTCATCTTGATGCGGAGGCTGTAGATGCCTTCCTCAGGAAGGTTGAAGAGGGGTGCCTTGATCTGGTCGCCAGACACTTCCGCCTTCTCAACCACTTTGCCGTCTGCATCGAGCAGCGATACCACAAGGCGGCCTCCTTCAGCAACATCGGCATTGGCATAGAGCATTCCGCCGCCAGTCATGTCACGGGTTGTGAGTTCCCCAGCCTTGCTGCCGGCCTCGAGGCAGAACCAGCCGTCAACGCGGCATGCAGCCAGACCTACGGCAAAGAAGCCGTTGCGGGTGTTCTCGGCTATGCCCTCCCAGCCGCCGGCCTCTTCGAAATGAGTGAGGCGCTCGTACTGACGGCCGTCGAACGCACGGTGGAAATCGGCGGCGGTGACGTCTTTGAGCGAAGGCTTGCGGTAGTACCCCTCGAACTGGGTGTGGTCCATGGGGGTGACACTCATCACCACATAATATCTGTCGCCGAAATACTGGGGAAGTCCTTCACGGTAGAGCTGGCCGAAATCCCATGCACCGTATTCGTCGTGCTTTGCAAAGAACTCGCTGTCGCTGATCTTATAGAAGTTAACGCCGTCGCGGCTGTAGTTGATTTCTATATATGAACGCTGTGCGTCGCCGTCAAAGGCATCGATGTAGGCGATATACATATCGGCCTCCTTGATGTAGTACACCTGCCCGCCATACTGCTGCTCGCCGGGCTGCTGGTTGAGGGTGGGGGCTGTGATCGAATGGACATACTCCCAGTCGATGCCGTTGCGGCTGCTGTAGACAGTCATTATGCGGAGGCTGTTGGGCAGCATGTCGTAGGGCACGTCGTATGGTGCGAAACGGCGCACCGTCTGGCCGCGCAGCACATAGAGGGTGCTGTCGTCTTCGCTGAGCCAGAAGTTGCCGAAGTTGTCGTTGGTGGTGAAACCTGTGTCGAACTCATCTTCGTTGTAAAGTGGTCTGTCTACGAAGAGAGGTGTGTCGCGCAGGAACACTACGTCGCCGGTGGAAGTCTTTGCGACAAGCCAGTATGTGCGGTAGCCGGCCTGGACGCATCCGAAGTCGTGAGGGTCTATCTGCTGGAAATAGCTCACGTCGCGGAGAGAGAAAGTACCGTGCTTCGCAGGGTCGTAAAGCTCGTATTTATCGGCGGGGTGGAAGCCCTGCACTGTGCCGCACTTATAATCGAACCATCCTATCTCCCTGCCTCTCGAGGCCACTGCGGGGAACGAATCTATCTTTGAATAGGGGCCTTCCGGCGAAGGTGCAGACATTGCGCACATCCTTCTGCCGTCGCTTGGATAGAGGATGCCGTTTTTCCACACATAGTCTATGCAGGGCACCACGAAGCTGCCATCCACGGCCTGATACATCTCGCCTTCGGGCATGAATGCCAGCCCGTCTTCACTGGGAGTGCGTCCCACCTCTATCATATCGGCCTTGCCGGGCTTCACCTCAAGGTTCTTCGAAATCTTCCTGTAGAGGAAGTCATCTGGGGTGAAGAAAATCTTTCCAAGGTCGATCGGGCCGTCGGGGAGTGCCATTTCGGGCACGTGCTCTACGCGGAGCATACGGCGGAATGTCTCATCCCCCACCCTGATGTCGGCGAAGTAGCGTCCGTCGGGGTAATCTGCGATGTCTATCATACAGTGGTTCCACTCTTCGGCAAGATAGAACTCACCTCTCCAGCGCAGCGCACCGCCCAGATAGTCGGTTATCTCCACGTATGCAGTGTCAGCATCGTGGTTATATGGTCTGACAACTGTAAGTTCGGCCTCGTCGGCATTACGGTACACCGACAGACGGAACTCTGTCTGGACTTCATCTACATGTTCTTGAGCTGCTGCACTGAAAGCCAGTGCGGCTGCCATTACAGCCACAAAAATCTTTTTCATAGGAATTTCGAACGTTTGATGGTACAGGTTGCGATGACAGTTTCACCGTTCACAGTGATATCGGCAACATACATATAATCAGGCAGTTTCTTCACACCGTTGATAACCAGGCGGTTCACGCCGGGCTGAAGCTTGTAGTCCTTGCACCAGCAGTTTTCTGTGAATCTGCGGAAGCACATGTTCACATGCGCCTTGGTGGGCTTGGCATCCTCAGGAAGAGTCACCACAAGGATAAGGCGGACGGGGTCCTGATATTCCTGTTTGTCAAACTCTGCCTTGAATGATGCTTCGGGCTGCGGAAGAGCCGCAACGTCGGTACCATGCTGGGCGTAGGCGCCGAAGCATGAGATTGCCATGAATGCAATTGCAACGATGTATTTCTTTATGCTCATAATAAATTAGTTATTTCTTATTAATACGTTGTCGGACAGCCTCATAACAAAGGATTGCGACAGATGTGGCGACATTGAGAGAATCCAGGCGGCTCAGCATCGGAATTATCACATGCCTGTCTGCCTGGGCGCGCCAGTAGCCGGAAAGGCCAGTGGCCTCGGTGCCGAAAACAACTGCTGTGCCGCGCACGAAATCGATATCATAATAAGGGCTTGAGTCCTGAAGCTGCGCTGTGAGGATCTGTACTGAATGCGCACGGAGCCAGGCCACAGCTTCTTCTGAAGAGCATACCGCCACCGGGACAGTGAAGATGCCACCGGTGCTGGCGCGCAGCAGGTTGGGGTTGTAGAGGTCGCAGAGCGGGTCGCACACTATCACTGCCGAAACCCCTGCGGCATCTGCCGTACGGAGTATCGCACCCAGGTTGCCGGGTTTCTCGACCGACTCGAGCACCACCACGAGAGGGTTCTCCCCCACATGCAGGTTTTCCAGGGAATGCTCGCGGCAGCGCACCACTGCAACCATTCCTTCGGTACCTTCACGGTATGCAATCTTTGAATAGACAGCCTGCGAAACTTCGAAGATCTCAGGGCGGGCCGCACCTGCAGCCGGACTGCCGGCAAGCAGCGAATCGACCTCCCCTTCATCGACAAGGTCAGGGCACCAGTAGATTTCCAGCACCTGGAAGCCGGCGGCCATACAGCGCGACACCTCGCGCCTTCCCTCCACTGTAAAGACCATCTTCTCGCGGCGCAGACGCGATTTCTCACTCAGCGCCACCAAATCCTTGATGCGTCTGTTCTGCAGCGATGTAATAGCCTCTGCCATGCCGGGGACTACTCTTCTCCGGCAGGTTTGTCGGCTTTCTTCTCAGGTTTCATCTGAGGGAAGAAGAGCACGTCCTGAATTGTAGTAGAATTGGTCATGAACATTGTGAGACGGTCGATACCCATGCCGAGTCCCGATGTGGGAGGCATGCCGTATTCGAGTGCGCGTACAAAGTCCATGTCGATATACATTGCCTCGTCGTCACCCTTTGCCTTGAGGCGGGCCTGGTCTTCGAAACGTTCGAACTGGTCAATGGGGTCGTTGAGCTCGCTGTATGCGTTGGCAAGTTCCTTACCGTTTACAAAGAGCTCGAAACGTTCTGTGAGGCGGGGATTGTTGCGGTGACGCTTTGTAAGAGGAGACATCTCCACGGGATAGTCGGTGATGAATGTGGGCTGGATGAGGTTCTTCTCGCAGTATTCGCCGAAGATTGCATCTACCAGCTTGCCGTATCCGAATGAAGGGTCGATGGGGACATTCTTCTCGACGCACACCTTGCGGAGCTCGTCTTCGGCCATTCCGTTGATGTCCACACCTGCATATTCCTTGATGGCCTCGAGCATGGGAAGACGGCGGTAGGGAGCCTTGAACTCGATTTCGTTGCCCCATACATCGAACTTGGTGCATCCGTTGGTTGCCATTGCCACCTTCTCGAGCATCTCCTCTACAAACTTCATCATCCAGTTGTAGTCTTTGTATGCGACATAGATCTCCATGCATGTGAACTCGGGGTTGTGGGTGCGGTCCATACCCTCGTTGCGGAAATCCTTCGCAAACTCATACACACCCTTGAAGCCGCCCACGATAAGGCGTTTCAGATAAAGCTCGTTTGCAATACGCAGGTAGAGAGGGATATCGAGGGTGTTATGGTGAGTGATGAAGGGACGTGCAGTGGCACCGCCGGGAATCGACTGCAGGATGGGAGTCTCCACCTCGAGGCAGCCGTGCTCGTTGAAATACTGGCGCATGGTGGCAATGATCTGCGCTCTCTTGATGAAAGTGTCTTTCACCTGAGGATTGACTATCAGGTCTACATAGCGCATGCGATAGCGGAGCTCGCTGTCGCTGAATGCATCGTAAACCTCGCCGTCCTTCTCTTTCACGATAGGAAGCACGCGCAGCGACTTGCTCAGAACTGTGAGAGTCTTTGCGTGAACAGAGAGCTGGCCGGTCTGTGTGATGAAGGCATAACCTGTGATGCCCACGATGTCACCGATGTCGAGAAGCTTCTTGAAGACGGTGTTGTACATTGTCTTGTCTTCGTCGGGGCAGATCTCGTCGCGTTTGACATAGACCTGGATGCGGCCCTTGTCGTCCTGGAGCTCCATGAACGAAGCTGCACCCATTATGCGGCGGCTCATTATTCGGCCGGCTATGCAGACGTCACTGAAGTTGTGCTGCTCGTCGTCGTAGCCGTTCTTTATTTCTTCTGTCGATGCGTTTACCGGATATTCTGCTGCGGGATAAGGCTCAATGCCAAGTTCTCTGAGTTTTGCGAGAGAATCCCTTCTGTTCTGTTCCTGTTCGTTGAGAGGTGTCTGTTCCATTGTCTATAAAGGTATATTTCTGCAAAAATAGCGTTTTTTTTGATTAAATGGAACATTTAAGGTATCTTTGTCCCAAATGTACCTGTAATGACACCGATTGTAGAAAGGAAATGGATAGTGAAGGAACCGGGCAATCCGGTTCTGGTGCGCCAGCTCGCTCAGGAGCTGGGCATTGACCCTGTCCTGTCCAATCTGCTGGTGCAGCGCGGCATCAAATCGTTCGAAGAGGCACGCGAGTTCTTCCGTCCCGACCTTTCAATGATTCACGACCCGTTCCTGATGGTTGACATGCAGAAGGCTGTCGACCGTGTGGAGGCCGCCGTGCTCCGCAAAGAGAAAGTGCTCATCTACGGTGACTATGATGTGGACGGCACCACTGCCGTTGCCCTGATGTACATTTTCCTGAAGAAGGTTCATCCGGTGCATCTGCTAGACTTCTACATCCCCGACCGGTACGACGAGGGTTACGGCCTTTCATACAAGGGCATCGACTATGCCCACGAACACGGATGCGACCTCATCATCACTCTCGACTGCGGCATCAAGGCCATTGAAAAGGTCAAATACGCCCGCAGCCTGGGCATTGATGTCATCATCTGCGACCACCACCTTCCCGACGCCGAGCTTCCCCCTGCAGTTGCAGTGCTCGACCCCAAGCGTGCCGACAGCACCTACCCCTTCGACGACCTTTCCGGCTGCGGAGTAGGTTTCAAGCTGGCACAGGCATACGCCATGACACACGGCATCCACCGCGACCAGGTCCTGGAGCTTCTTGACCTTCTGGTAGTCAGCATCGCATCGGACCTTGTCTCAGTTACGGGAGAGAACCGTATCCTGGCATATTTCGGGCTCAAGCAGCTCAACAGCCACCCGCGCAAGGGTCTGCAGTCCATCATAAAGCTTTCGGGTCTTGAGAAGCACATGATCACAATCGACGAGATTGTATTCAAGATAGGTCCCCGTATCAACGCAGCCGGCCGTATGGAATCGGGCCGCACAGCAGTGGAGCTGCTGATTGCAGGCGACGACGAGAGCGCCCGCAAGATAGGTGACGAGATCAACGTCCACAACAACGAGCGCAAGAACATCGACCGCGAAATCACTCTCGAGGCCATCAACATGGTCCGCAACAGCGACGAGGCCAACAATATGAAGTCCACAATAGTCTACAACCCGTCCTGGCACAAGGGAGTTGTGGGAATCGTGGCATCCCGGCTGGTAGAGGCATTCTACCGCCCCACTATAGTACTCACCAAATCAGGTGATTTCATTGCCGGCAGTGCGCGCTCGGTGGCCGGTTTCGACCTTTATGAGGCAATCGAGAGCTGCTCTGACCTTCTTGAAAACTTCGGCGGCCACATGTACGCGGCAGGCCTCACCATGAAGGAAGAGAATTTCGCAGAGTTCTCACGCCGCTTCGAGGCATACGTGGAAAAAGTCATCAACGACGATATGCTCACCCCTATCGTCAACATCGACTCATACCTTGACTTCAAGCAGATCACACCGCGCTTCTTCCGTCTGCTCAAGCAGTTCCAGCCCTTCGGCCCCGGCAACCAGTCGCCCGTGTTCCTTTCCGAGAATGTCTACGACAACGGCAACGGACGCTGTGTGGGCAGCGACAACGGCCACCTAAAGCTCGAGCTCATCCAGGACGACAGTGCATATCTGCCCATGTCGGCCATCGCCTTCAACAAGTCTGACCACTTCGAGCACATCCAGAGCGGCAACCCCATCGACATCTGCTACTCTATTGCAGAGAACTACTACCGCGGTCTGGCCAACATCCAGCTACGCATCAAGGACATCAAGAACCGCGAGGATATCTTCTAAGACCTGGGCAGGTTCTGAAGCAGTGGGCGTTCCGCATTGCGTTGTTCTTTGCCGCTTATGCACTGCGCTGGCAGCTCCATTCCGGAGCATCTCCGCTCGCATACGCTCGCTGCGGCCCTCCTGCAGCACGAGGGGCTTCGCTCAAACTGAGCATGCCATCATCACTTTTGTAAAGACTTGAACTTATGCATCGAAGAAAGATTATCCATAAATGCCTCACACCGTTTTCTGAAGAAATAGAATTTCCCAGGTAAGAGCTTCGGATAGTCCTCGTCATTGATGTAGAAATCATAGCATATTCCTGCATGAAGGTCCGAAAGGAATGATATGAATTCAGCACTCATGTCAAGCACTGGGAATGAATATGTATCATTCACTCCTTCAACCACAATCATCAGATTTATACTTATCGCGTTCTGCTGGCAGTATTCGCCAAGCTGCTTAGCATTATGGATATCTTTTGTCAATTTCTCATAGATGCGGTTTACATATAGCTGACCATGATAACGGTTTACGCATAAGTCGCAACTATCCTGAACGATATCTATCTCTTTCCCTTTAACGATATCTTTAACCTTCGCCATCTTCCTCACATTGACGGGATGTGTTCCCGCTATTCTTTCAACCGCTTCAAAGTCCATCTGTTCTAAGGAGAAAAGACCTAAATATATGCGTATGGTTCTCATTGTTAATAATTGAATTTTTCTTTTATGTTATATCCTGTATATATTCCCATACCTTTCCCTCCATTCTTATATAACCACATATCGCCATTCTTTGTTTTGTAAAAATTATATTCTGACATATCCTTTGCATTACAATCATCGGGATTCCTCTCGGAACACAGCATTTCAAACTGGCGAAATACTTTCTGTTCCCGTTCGGGTGTATCATCAGATAGATTGTCGCCTTCTCCTTAAATGAAGGGGGCCATATAAAACGGAAGGCACTTCAAAACACCATCTTTACGTAAATCCTTACCGTGGATAAGATA
>JAGHVP010000147.1 GCA_018064305.1 Candidatus Equibacterium intestinale
GTAAGGGAGAAATACTTGTTGAACTGGTAACCCAGACCTATTTCAAAATTGGCAGGAGCACCCACACCGATACGTCCCATTGTTCCTTTGCTTCTTGAGAATTCACCAGCGCCATTATCAGCCACAGCTGAGAACGAGCAGGCCACAAAGAGGCTGGCGGCAGTCATGATATTAAGTAGTGTGTGCTTCATAATAGACTAATTTGTGCAAAGATAGACATCTTTTTTCTGCAAACATACATCATTCCGAACAAGCAACCCCCGCAGACTGATGTCTACGGGGGTTGCTGGTACCCGGAGCCGGGGTCGAACCGGCACAGGTGTTACCCCACTGGTGTTTGAGACCAGCGCGTCTACCGATTCCGCCATCCGGGCATGCGTAATGCATTGGTAAACGTCCCATTGCGTATGGGACTGCAAATGTAGACAAATTTTTTTATTTGCAAAACAACGGTTTCTCAGATGAGGGGGAAGTCGGGCCACGACTTGCTGATGCAGTCGGTGTCATCGATGAAGATGTCGCTTTCACTGATATAGTTGGCCGCTATCAATGCCATTGCCAGACGGTGGTCTCCGTGGGAAGAGGCCACACCTCCCTTCAGCATGAACTCGAAACCTCCTTTGATGACCATGCAGTCGCCCTCGATGCGGATGTCGGCCCCAAGCTTGACAAATTCCTCACAGAACGTGGCGGCCCGGTTGCTCTCTTTGTTGCAGAGGCGGTGGATCCCGTATATGCGGCTTATGCCCTCGCTGCGCATGGCAAGCAGCATCAGAGGACCGATGAGGTCGGGACAGTCGGTAATGTCGCACTCAAAGGCCGCCGTGAGCGAATGGAAGGCAGAGTGGTACACCACCACCCCGTCGCCGAATTCAGGGTCGCTGTATTTCTCAACGTCGGCACCGGCCATCTCAAGCACATCCATGATATAGCTGTCAGCCTGGTTGCAGTTTACAGGAAGGTTGTCAACGCCGCTCTCGCCGGAAATCACTCCAAGCACCAGCCAGAGGGCCGCGGCGCTCCAGTCATTCTCTATCCTGACATCTGAAGGACGCATCTGCTGCCCTGTCTTGAATGAGTAGACCATCCTCCCCTGACCATCAACCGACGGATCGTCGTATTCAATGCCGAAACGGCGGCACATATCCATGGTCATGGCGATATATGGCTGGCTCACAGGATTCTTGACGCGTATTACCACATCATCTATCCAGGAGCACAGCGGCAGTGCCATCAGAAGGCCAGAGATGAACTGCGAACTCTCAGAGCCGTCGATATCCAGCACTCCGCCACGGAAATCAGAAGAAACGGCAAACGGTACCGCGCCGTTACCATCCATGCTGTGGATATTGATTCCCTGGCGCAGAAGCGGCTTGCGGACGGGCTCGATACGGCGCCCTTTCAACGTACCGGAACCATATATGAAAGTCATACTCCATGTCAGCATTGAAAGCGCCATGCACATTCTGGCAAGCAGCGCCGACTCGCCCACAAAGAAGTCAAAATCCTTGATTTTCAAAGAATGTCCTGGCCTGTGATGCCCCGTGACCGTCATCCTGCGCTCTTTCTTGTTGTATTTCACACCCGCACCAATCTGGCGCGCCACCTCAACCGCAGCCTTGATGTCGTCACACATGGTGATATTTGTGAGAGTGGATGTGCCATCACACAGCGCGGCTGCAATGATGGCACGGATGGCCATGCTCTTCGAGCAGGGAGGCTCTATGTCACCCAGGCAGCGCGTCTGGTCGTCGGGCAGGAAATCGAAGAAAAGCGGCTGTCCGGGGGCCGTTGTAGCACACCTGCGCGGTGCGATATACATGAAAGGCGCCCCCTTGTCGTATGAATCGAAGCGTGACTGGCTTCCCTCGCGCCCCATTGCAAAGGCCAGCAGCTGCTCAGGCGGGAAGAAATCGTAGAGGGCCAGCACACGGTCGCATTCGCCGCTGTGATGGGCTGTGGTCACAACCTTGGCGATATCGGCACCAAGGGCGAAACAGCGTGACGCAATGGCCCGAAGTGCCTCTGTAGATTCGGTACCGTATGCGTTATGATAGGAAACTATTATCTTGCATCCATAGTTAAGTGCCAGATGTACAAGCCATTGCCGCTCTTTCGCCGGAAAATCCAGATCAAGGTCGATATAATCTGCTCCGGCCATGATGGCACGGCTCAGCAGCTGCACCGCCATAGCCAGCTCGTCTTCGTCGGTTTCGGGTTCGGCCTGTGCAAGGTCGAGCGGATCAAACTCCCGGGGATCATACAGCCGGTAAGTGGCAATCACCTCGCACTTCCCCTTGTTTTCCATGAAGAACTTGATATCGTCTGCATCAAAGATCAGCTCGTCGAGCCTCAACTCCACCATGTGGTCCTCGAACGGGGCCAGAGCCCAGCTGAGGCAGTAATCCACATCCATCTGGCTGAGTGAGTAGCAGAGTTTTCCCATGGTCACGAAAAGATTCTACAGCCCCTGCGCCAGCCCTTTCAGATGTGTGATTGAAATCTGCTCTACACGTACGCTGCCCAGAGAGGTTGGCATCACGAAATGAATTGTATCGTCTTCGCGCTTCTTGTCTTTTTCAATGGCTTCGAAAAGAAGGTTGACATTGACATCTGTGGAAGTGGGGAGCCCAACCTTCTCGAATGATGATGTTATCTGCTTCACAAGCCTTTCGCTGCAGTAGTCCAGCCTGCAGGCAATCTTTGCCGCCATGACGGTGCCTATGCTCACGGCTTCGCCATGAGATATGCCCTCTACTCCTGCATGCTCGATGCCATGGGCGAAAGTGTGGCCCAGGTTGAGCACACGGCGCGAACCTTTCTCTTTGAAATCGGCGTCGACAATCTTGCATTTCGCCTTCACGGCTTTCAGTACCAACGACTCCAGCTCTTCCTGATTGTCGAAGGTAAACTGCTTGTTTTCAGCGAAGAACTTCACAGTGCGGCGGAACTGGGCTCCTGATGTTATCAGGAATATCTTCAGCATCTCAGCTGCACCGCAGAGGAATTCACGCTCTGGAAGTGTCTTCAGAAAATATGAGCAGTCATACACGAATTCAGGTGTGTTGAACACTCCCAGGATGTTTTTGTAACTGTTGAAGTTGATACCGGTCTTGCCTCCTATCGCTGCATCCACCATGGCCAGCAGTGATGTGGGAATCAGTGCGTAGCGCACTCCGCGCTTGTAGATCGCCGCCACAAAGCCGGTGATGTCGGTAACCGTGCCTCCGCCTATTCCAAGCAGCAGACAGTTGCGGTCGGCCCCCAGCTTCAGCAGCTCGGAAACAATATTTGACACAGTTTCCAGGTTCTTGCTATCTTCTCCCGCATCGACATAAACTTTGCGGTAGGGGAATTCAAACCCATAGAGAGCCTCGACCTTCCTGTCGATGATCACAAATACCTTCTCGTCCTGAAGGATTGATTTGAGCTCGGTAAGGGAGTTGCGGAATAGTATATGGTCTGCAAACTTCATTACTGCCACTTGCTTATGCACTCGAGAAGCTGTTTGTCACTTCTGAGGCTGATTATTGAAGAAGCTGCCTGGAAATAATACTTGACTGCTATGTCTGCTTCCAGAAGCGGTTTGATCTCGTCTTTGGCCAGGCGCAGGGCTTCTGCCTTGGTGATGTCGAGCTTTGCCTTGAGGGCATCCAGCTCGGCCTTGCAGCTGTCATACAGGCCGTCATACTGCGCGGCCTCTATCAGTTTGGTCATCTCTGCATCGGCACCGCTGCGGAAATCGAACTCCTGTGTTTCGCTGAAGGAGATGAAATCCTCATACTCGGCATCGGTGAGGGCGAACTCGGCTGCGGGTGCGATTTCAGGGTGTGTCTTGTAGTAGTTGGTTGCAAAGTCACCGGTGATGTCGTTGAGCACAACCGACACTACGGGGCGGCTGTATTTGTGACCTTCCACCACACAGTCGGGAGTGATTCCGCCACCGTCACGCACCGTGCGGCCGCCGGCAGTCTTGAATTCGTGAGTGAGCGAGTCGGGTATCGTGCCCACACTGCCGTCTTCGTTGCGGTGGCTGTAGTCGATTGCCTGCACGCAACGGCCTGAAGGTGTGTAGTATTTTCCTGTGGTGATTTTCACCGCACCGTTATAGCTGGTTGGCCTTACTGTCTGGATCAGACCCTTGCCGAAGCTGCGGGTGCCGGCAATGAATGCGCGGTCGAGGTCCTGCAGCGCGCCTGCTACAATCTCTGATGCCGATGCACTGCCGCTGTTTATCATCACCATAAGGGGAATCTCGGTGTCGACAGGCTCTTTCTGAGTGCGGTATTCTACATTCATGCCCTGTGCGCGACCCTTCGAAGATACTGCAAGCGTGCCTTTCGGAACAAACAGCGACACTATCCCGATAGCTTCCGACATCAATCCGCCGCCGTTGCCGCGAAGATCCAGCACCAGACGCCTTGCGCCCTGCTGCTTCATCTGCTGCACAGCCTCCTTCACCTCCTGGGCAGCGCCCTGGGTGAAGCCGGAAAGTAGGATGTATCCGATAGAATCCTGTATCATCTGCACATTCTCCACATTGGGAACATGGATTTTCTCGCGGCGGACCACCACATCCACCGTGTCTCTTGTGCGGCCTTTTATCACCTTGAACCTGACATCGGTGCCGGGCTGGCCCTTCATCCTGTTGGAGCTCTGCTCCGAAGTCTCGTCAAACACATCCTTCCCGTCGATCGAGATGATTGTGTCGCCCGGAGCAAGACCTGCCTTGACGGCGGGACTGTTTGGATAAGGCTCGGTGATGACAACTCCGCAGCCGGGTTTCTTCTTGATGAGAGACCCCACACCGCCATAGTTGCCGGTGGTCATCATCTCTACGTTATCTTCCTCTTCCTCAGGGAAATATACAGTATAAGGGTCAAGTGACTCCAGCATCGCATCAACGCCGGTCATCACAAGCTTGTCAAACTGCAGCGTATCGACATAACTTACTGCAAGCTGCTTGAGGATTGTGTTCTGGATGTCCAGCGCCTTGCCCAGCTCGAAATATTTCGACTGCGCCGAAGCAGCGATGCTGCAAAGTGATACAAGAATGATAGAAAGGGTCCTTTTCATTTCAAATTAAGCTTCTGTGATATATTTAACGATCCAGGCACCCACATCTTTTGTGCCATACTTGGCACCGCCTTCCACCTGGATCTCGGGTGTGCGGACATTGGCGTCGAGCGAAGCCACCACAGCCTTGCGGATAAGGGCACCCTCTTCCTTGCATCCGAAATACTCGAAAAGCATTGCTACTGAGAGGATCTGGGCCAGAGGGTTGGCAATGTCAAGACCCTTTGCCTGGGGCCATGAGCCGTGGATGGGCTCGAAAACTGGAGTGTGCTCGCCTGTTGAAGCAGAAGGGAGCAGACCCATGCTGCCAGTGATGCAGCTGCCCTCGTCGGTAAGGATGTCGCCGAAGGTGTTTTCGGTAACCATGACATCGAAGAACTTAGGCTCCTGGATCATACGCATCGCGGCATTGTCGACATACATGTAGTCTGTCTTGACCTCGGGATACTTCGGGGCCATCTCCTGTGCCACCTTACGCCACAGACGGCTGGAAGCCAGCACATTTGCCTTGTCAACCACTGTCAGATGGCGGTTGCGGCGCATGGCATACTCGTAACCTACCTTCAGGATGCGCTCGATCTCTTTGCGGGTGTAGTAGTTTGTATCATAGGCTTTCTCGTCGTCCTGATATTTCTCTCCGAAATACATTCCTCCGGTGAGCTCGCGGATGCAGATGAAGTCGGCGCCGCGCACCAGCTCTTCCTTCAAGGGTGACTTGTGCACCAGGCAGTCGAATGTCTCCACGGGGCGGACATTGGCATAAAGCCCCAGTTTCTTGCGCATTGCAAGAAGACCCTGCTCGGGACGCACCTTTGCAGAAGGATTGTTGTCAAACTTGGGGTCGCCCACTGCAGAGAAGAGCACTGCATCAGCCCACATGCAAGTCTGGAAAGTTTCCTCGGGGAAAGGGTCGCCGACCTCGTCGATGGCATGTGCACCGCAGAGGGCCTTTATATGTCACATTGTGGCCGAACTTTGCGCACACTGCGCTCATCACGTCCACACCCTGCTTTGATATTTCGGGGCCGATTCCGTCACCGGCCAATACTGCTATTTTGAAATCCATATCTGTAATTGTTTATTTTTCAGTTTGTTGCAATTCTTTTAAAGTTCTGATGCTATCACGTTCAGCATCTTCATAGTGGCTTTGATGGCCGCCTCGACCTGGTCGGCATCAAGGCCGCGCGTGTGTATGGTACGGCCGTTCCAGTCCCAGTCGATGCGCGTCTGCACCAGGGCGTCAGTGCGTCCTCCGGGAGGGATAGATACCGCATAGTCGGCAAGCCACGGGAACGAAGTGTGAAGGTTATCCTTGTAGATGTGGCGGACGGCACGCACGAAGGCATCGTACTGGCCGTCTCCGCTGGCCTGGCCTTCGTAGGTCTTGCCGCAGATCTCCAGCCGCACACTTGCAATGGGCTTGAGGCCGTAGGCGGTGGTCACCATGTAGCTCAGAAGCTTGACCTTGTCTTCAGCCATGTCGTGCTTGAGCACATCGCTTACGATATAGGGCAGGTCGTCAGAAGTTACAACCTCTTTCTTGTCGCCAAGCTCTATGATACGCTCGGTGACGCGCTTTGTCTGCTCCGGAGTAAGCTCCAACCCCATGTTCTCAAGATTCTTGAGGATATTGGCGCGGCCGCTGTTCTTGCCCAGGGCATATTCCCTCTTACGCCCGAAACGCTCGGGGATAAGGTCGTTGCAGTAGAGGTTGCTCTTGTTGTCGCCGTCGGCATGGACACCTGCCACCTGGGTGAACACGTTTTCTCCCACAACGGGACGGTTGGCAGGGATGGGAACGCCGGAGTAGCTTGAAACCAGGCGGCTCACCTCATGGAGGCGGCTCTCGTCAATGCCGGTCTCTACCTGCAGCATATCTTTCAGGATGGCCTGAACGCTGGCAAGAGGTGCATTTCCTGCACGCTCTCCAAGGCCGTTCACACATGTATGCACACCACGGCAGCCCGCCTTTACTGCTGCAAGTACATTCGCGGCGGCAAGGTCATAGTCGTTGTGTGCATGGAAGTCGAAATGCAGGGTTGGGAATGCCTGCACCATCTGCTCCACATATTCTGAAACCAGTGCGGGACTCAGCACGCCCAGTGTGTCGGGGAGCATGAAACGGCGGATACCGCACTCCTGGAGTGAGTTCACAAGCCCCATCACATATTCGGGGCTGTCTTTCATTCCGTTGCTCCAGTCTTCGAGGTAGAGGTTCACCTCCAGACCTTTGCTATGCGCATACTCTATTGTACCGGCAACCTCGGAGATGTGCTGCTCGGGGCTTTTGCCAAGCTGCAGGGTGCAGTGCTTGAGCGAACCCTTGCACAGCAGGTTCATCACTTTTCCGCCGCAGTCTGCAATCCAGTCGGCCGAAACACTGCCGTCTACGAATCCCAGCACCTCGACCCTCTCCAGGCAGTTGTTGCGCGCAGCCCAGCTGCAGATCTCGCTTACCGAGTTCTTTTCGCCGGCAGATACGCGTGCCGATGCCACCTCCACCCTGTCGACCCTGAGGGTCTGGAGCAGAGACCGCACGATAAGCATCTTCTCGTGTGGCACGAAGCTCACACCGTTGGTCTGCTCACCGTCACGCAGTGTGGTATCGAGAATTTCTATTCTCATACTGTTCAATCTTATCTTTGTTTTCAAGAAGGAAATCGATGTCGTCAAGAGCATTCATGAGGCAGTATTTCTTATAGCCGTTGATTTCGAAATGCTCGCTGCGGCCTGTGGCCAGGTTGGTGACTTTCTGCTGCGGCACATCCACCTCGACCTCTGCGGCGGGGTCTGCGGAGATGGTTGCAAAAAGCTCTGCAAGGAAATCTTCGCTAACCACTACGGGCAGCACGAAGTTGTTGAGCTCGTTGTTCTTATGGATGTCGGCGAAGAAGCTTGATATCACCACGCGGAACCCGTAGCCGGCAATGGCCCAGGCTGCGTGCTCACGGCTGCTGCCGCTGCCGAAGTTCTTGCCCGCCACAAGTATCTGCCCGCTGTAGGCAGGATTGTTGAGCACGAAATCGGGGTTGGGAGTGCCGTCGGGGCGGTATCTCCAGTCGCAGAAAAGGTTGTCTCCGAAAAACTTCTCGTCGCGTGTGGTGGCCTTGAGGAAGCGTGCGGGGATTATCTGGTCGGTGTCCACATTCTCCAAAGGAAGAGGGACACAGGTGCTTTTTATGATGTTGAATTTCTGTTTCATGGTCGGAAGCGGTTAGATGAATTCTCTGGGATCGGTGATTACTCCTGTCACTGCAGCTGCTGCGGCAACAAGGGGGCTGGCCAGCACTGTGCGTGCGCCGGGTCCCTGGCGTCCCTCGAAGTTGCGGTTTGAAGTGGAAACCGACAGCTTCCCTGCGGGAATCTTGTCGTCGTTCATTGCCAGGCAGGCGCTGCAGCCGGGCTGGCGGATCTCGAAGCCCGCAGCCTCCAGCACTTTGTCAAGCCCTTCCTCTTCTATCTGGCTCTTCACCATCCATGAGCCGGGAACCAGCCAGCAGGTGACTCCGGGAGCGATGTGGCGGCCCGCCGCAATCGATGCGAAAGCACGGAAGTCCTCTATGCGGCCGTTGGTGCACGACCCGCAGAACACATAATCCACCTTTTTGCCGAGCAGCTTCTCACCGGGCTGGAAGCCCATGTAATTCAGGCTGCGGCCGAATGAAGCACGGCTGCTTTCAGGCATTGTCTCAGCCATGGGGATAGACTGGCTGATGCCCATGCCCATTCCGGGGTTGGTGCCGTATGTCACCATAGGCTCGATGTCAGCGGCATTGTATGTCACCTCGCGGTCGAACACTGCATCGTCGCCGCTCTTGAGAGTGCGCCAGTATGCCACAGCCTTTTCCCACTCTTCACCTTCCGGGGCATTCTCGCGGCCTTTGATATATTCGAATGTAGTCTCGTCGGGAGCCACGAATCCGCCGCGCGCACCCATCTCGATAGAGAGATTGCAGAGAGTGAGGCGCCCCTCCATGGTGAGGTTGCGCACCACGCTGCCGGCATATTCCACAAAGTATCCGGTTGCGCCGCTGGTGGTCATCCTACTCATGATATAGAGAGCCACATCCTTTGCAGTAACACCCTTTGCCAGAGTGCCTTCCACATTGATGCGCATAGACTTGGGCTTCTGCTGCAGGATGCACTGCGATGCCATCACCATCTCTACCTCGGATGTGCCGATACCGAACGCAACTGCGCCCATGGCACCGTGGGTGGAGGTGTGCGAATCGCCGCACACAATGGTCATTCCGGGAAGTGACAGGCCGCGCTCGGGCCCCACCACGTGGATGATGCCGTTGCGCTTGTCAAGCATTCCGAAATGTGTGAGGCCGAACTCCTCTGCATTGCGGGCAAGTGTGTCCACCTGCTTCTTTGAGACGGGATCCTCTATGGGTTTGTCCTGGTCGTGTGTGGGTGTGTTATGATCGGGCATGCACACTATCTTTTCGGGGCGGAGGCATTTGATGCCGCGGTTGCGGAGGCCGTCGAATGCCTGCGGGGTTGTCACTTCGTGACAGTAGAGACGGTCGATATAGAGCTGCTGAGGGCCGTCTTCGACCTTCTGCACCAGGTGGCTGTCCCAGATTTTATCGAACAATGTATTCATGATGCTTCTTTGGCTATTTTATTCCAAACCGCAAAGATTTGAAATTTTGTGCACTTTACCTATAATTTATATGGAAAATGTGTAATAATTCGCCGGATTGTGCATTTATATAGTGCCGCTTGTGTATTTTTGCGGCCCCGTTTGATACTGAAAAGGATGGAAAACAAGAGAATATGCGCTGTCACGATGCTCCGGAAGGATGATTTCTTCCTGGAAAAGTGGGTCACATATTACGGTGGCCGGCTCGGCCGTGAGAATCTCTACATCTACTTTGACGGAGATGACCAGGAAATTCCGGCTTTCTGCGGAGGATGCAACACATCTCTGCAGCCGAAGATCAAGGCCGCCAACGTGGTGCAGCTTGAGAAGGCGCGCCTTGCCTTTCTCTCTGACCGCGCCGCGGAACTGCTTGCGTCTGGATATGACATGGTGATAGGTGTGGATGTAGATGAATTCCTGATACCCGACCCGCAGTGCGGAATGGGCCTTGCCGAGTTTCTGAGCCACAATGCCGGCACCAGCGTGTGCCTGAGCGGCCTTGGAATTGATGTCGGGGAGAATCTCCGCTGCGAGACCGACCTTCTGGAAGACAGGCCCATCCTGGAGCAGCGCAGCTACGCACTTCTCTGCACCCGCTATACAAAGCCCTCTGTCATAACGGCTCCGGTGCGCTGGGGACGCGGCTTCCACAGGGTCAAGGGGCACAACTACAGGATTGTTCCGAACCTCTACCTGTTCCACTTCGGCAGCTGCTCGCTGCGCCGTACCAAAATCCGCCTCGACATCGGCAGCAAGGTGCTCAACAGCAGCGAAAGGCATCTCCACAAAAGGGCATTCACAATCAACATAGTGTCTACGGCAAAGGTGCATGACTGGGAGAAGACCATCTCGTACGCACGCCGCATCCAGTCGTGGTTCAGACCTGTCTATGCCTGGAACAAGCCCTCTATGCTCGGGCGGCTGATAGTGGTGAGGATACCCGCAAGATTCAGGGAGACAGTTTAGATGAAGAGGCAGGCATTCGTGGTGATGGCCCACAACAGGTGGGAGATGCTGTTCAGGCTGCTGGAAAGGCTTGACGACAGCAGGTTTGACGTGTATCTGCACATCGATGCGGATTCCATGGTGCCGGACGGGGTGATGCAGAGGCTGGAAAGCGGCTTTTCAAACCTCACGCTGCTGCAGCGCCACACTCTATTCTGGGGCGATGTCTCTATCGTGGACGCCGAGATATGCTGCTTTGCGCAAGTGCTGGCATCAGGCCGTGAATACAGCCACATCCACCTGCTGAGCGGGCAGGACCTTCCCATAAAGAGCAATTCGCAGATTGTGGAGTTCTTCAACGCCCACGACGGGCAGGAATTCCTGGAAATGGTGGACGACCTCACCATCGCACATGTCAGATGCGTCAACATCTTCACCCGCGACTTCGGCTACAAACCGGGCAGGAGCCATGTGGTGTACCGCATCCGCAAGAGTGTCAACAAGCTGCTCCACGCACTTGAGAAGATGATACTGATGCACAAGTGGTACCGCCGCAGGATAGACTTCCGCAAAGGCTCGCAGTGGGTGTCTGTAACCCCGCGCCTTGCAGGGTATATTGTGGGCCGCAGGGAAGAAATTGTGCGGTTCTACCGCAGAAGCTTTGCTCCCGATGAGTTTTTCGTGCAGACAACTGCCTGGAATTCAGAATTTAAAGATTATATTTGTGACAAGAAGACGCGGTATATTGTCTGGGAAAGGAAGCACACGCCGCATCCCAGGACATTCACCGTGGATGACTTCGACAGCCTGACCGCTTCGGAAGCCTGCTTCGCGCGCAAGTTCGACAGTGATGCCGACAGCGCAGTAATCGACATGATTTATGACTATACTGAAGAATAGGATACTGCTGGTACTTGCCCTGATGTTTGTGGCATACGCACCTATGGCAGCCCAGAATACAGATGATATAGACCAGCTTGTAGACACTCTGGACGCATCCACCATCACATCCACCAAAGACCACTTCGAGAACACCACACAGACAGGCCTCACCAAGCTGGACGGCTCGAAATTCCAGAAAGGCTTCGCCCTGTTCAACTCGCCCGATGTGATAAAGACACTGCAGATGCTGCCCGGAGTGGCATTCGGAACAGAGCTGCTCAGCGGCTTCTATGTCCGCGGCGGCACGGGATACGACAACCTTTTCCTGCTTGACGGAGTGCCCATGTACCAGGTGAGCCACCTCGGCGGCCTGTTCTCTTCATTCAATGCAGACATAGTGGAGAACACCGACTTCTACAAGAGCGGATTCCCGGCGCGCTACGGCGGCAGGCTCTCTTCGGTTGTGGACGTATCTACAAAGGCAGGCGACTTCTACAAATACCACGGCTCGTTCTCCATCGGCCTGATGGACGGCCGCCTGCAGTTCGAAGGACCTATTGTACCGGGCTCCACATCGTTCAACCTGTCGCTGCGCCGCAGCTGGATAGACATCCCGGCCACTCCGGTGCTGATGTATGTCAACCGGTGGATGGCAAAAGAAGGTGACAACCAGAAGATTTCGGCAGGCTACAACTTCGGCGATTTCAATGCCGGCATCACCCACAAGTTCAGCGACTATAACACGCTGTCACTCAACTTTTACACAGGCCAGGACCTGTTCCGTCTGAATGTCGAGGACTGGGAATACGACTGGCCCGACAATCCCGACTACGACCCGACCTACAAAAACACCATGAACATAGGAGGCACTATAAAGTGGGGCAACCTGCTGGCCAGCCTGGTGTGGAAGAACAGCTTCAGCAAGAGGCTTTTCGGCAGGAACATGATCTATTTCACCCGCTACAATTCTTCCATCGGGATAGGATTCAGCGATGAATACATAAGGCATAAAGAGGTGGTGGATTATGAAGGGACCGACGCCACCAATGCCGTGCACATCGGTGACCTGGCAGCGCAGAGCGACTGGAGCTGGATTCTGTCAGATGCCCACCACCTCCGCTTCGGTGCGAACGTCAAGGCAAAGCAGTACCATCATCTCAACGAAATCCATACAGAGATGAAGGATTTCATAGACACTACCATCACTGCAAAGAACCATTACGATGCGGGCGAGATGTCGCTATATGCAGAGGATGAGATGTCGATCGGGCAGAGGACTAGGGTGAATGTGGGCCTCCGCTACATGGGCTTCATGTCGAAAGGAAGGCTCTGGAACATGCTGGACCCCCGCGTTTCGGTGAAATACCAGCTGGGCGACAACACCTCGCTGCGCGCCTCATACAGCGTGATGAACCAGTACGACCACCAGGTGGCCACCACATACATCGACCTCCCCACCAACCTCTGGATGCCCTCCACCGACCTGATAGGCCCGATGAAGTCGCGCCAGGCCGCGCTGGGAGTGTATTCTTCAGCAGTGGGAGGCAGGCTCAAGTGGAGCATAGAAGGATATTACAAGTCGATGCATAACCTGAGGGAATACAACGGCACCGCCAACATCTTCCCTCCCATCAACAAATGGGAGTCGGACTTCATCGACGGCAAGGGAATCGCCTACGGCTCTGAGTTCAGCGTGGAATACGACCCCAACCCCAACACCAACCTAACCGCTTACTACACACTCGCCTGGAGCAGGCGCTATTTCGAGGAGTTCTACTACGACTGGTATCCCGACCGCTGCGACAACCGCCACAAGATCACACTTATGGCCAACCATAAGTTCAACGACCACATCGACGGTTATATAGGCTGGAACTACAACAGCGGCAACTGGTTCACACTGGCCAACCAGAAGATATTCGACAGTATAGAGCACTATGGTGTGGGCACAGAGTGGCAATCCGACTATGTCTATGTAGATGAGGTATATGCACGTCCCAACAACATCAGGATGCCGGCCTACCACCGCATGGACCTGGGCGTCAACTTCCGCAAGGTCAAGAAGAACGGACACGAGCGCATCTGGAACTTCAGCGTGTACAATGTCTATTGCCGGATGAATGCCATAATGGCCACCATCGAGCAGGAATGGGATAATTATGTGGATGAGGACGGCGTCTGGCATAATGATATCTCAGGATACTACACTCAGGCGCTGGGCGTGATCCCCATAATACCCACTTTCAGCTACGGCATCAAATTCTAGAAGACAATGAAAAGACTTTATACATATATAGTATTGCTGGCTGCCGCTGCCATGGGTCTGAGCTCGTGCGAATATGAGTTTGACAACGGCTCACTTACGAAAGAGACATCAATCTATGTGGAGGGCAGACTGTCGAACTCAGACACAAACGTGATACGGATCGTGAAGACCCTTCCCTACAACATGAAAGTGGCTGCAAAGGATTCAGCCGCCCTGAATGTGACTGCTGTCTCGAGCCTGGAACTGCTCAAGGACGGCAGCGGGCAGCAGGTATTTTATGCCGACGAGGCTGTGGGCAGTGTTCCTAAGGGCAGTTATTACACTGTCGGGGCTTTCCACCCGGGCGAGAAGGTCACACTCAAGGCCGGGATGGAAGGCGTGAAGAAAGTCTCCGCCGAAACTGTGATTCCGCAGGACGTGAACTGGGAATATGAAGTTGCCGAGGCAATCAGTGAGGCAGATGCCCACAATGTCTTTCACATAACAATCAGCTTCGACAACGCTCCGGACACAGACGAATTCTACGGCATACAGGTGGAAGTGCGGTCGAATGTCACTTTCTACAACGAAGACGGCACGGTCAACCCATACTACGGTCAAGACTACATATACGCCCTGAACCCTCCTGTCGATGACAGCGACGACGACATAGAGTCCATCATGGCAGGCGAAGGCGACAGCCATGTGTTCGAATATGAAAACATCTATCTTTGCGATGACTCGTCGCTCAGGACAGGCCGCAACACCATAGCCTATGACGCGAAGCTGTGGGGACCTTACTATTATTTCGGAATGGCCCGCACCAAAGGCGGCGATGACAGAGACAGCGGGAAACCGGTGAAAGTCCGCACCTTGCAGGAATACAGAGTGACCCTGTATTCTCTCACCCGTGAGCTGTACCGCTGGTATGCAAGCCAATATAACGCCAGATACAACCCGTTGGCGGAACTTGGCCTGTGCCCCCCCTCTTTTGCGTACGGAAACATCAAGAACGGAATAGGATGCTTTGCCGGTGTCTGCGGCACTTCTTCGGGCTGGATTGTCATCAACGACAACTGGGTGGACATTGATAAAGCTCTGTACTATTGATAATTTCGAAAGAAATTTCGGAAAACTTGTTGATAATTTGGAAATTAGTCGTATATTTGCAGCCCGCAAAAAATGCGGAGTACACTTAATTAACTAATTTATACCAAATTAACTACCAATGCCTGGATTAATTGGAAAGAAAGTCGGAATGACTTCTACATTCGATGCAAACGGAAACAACATCCCTTGCACCGTAATTGAGGCTGGTCCGTGTGTTGTTACGCAAATCCGTACAGTTGAAAAAGATGGTTATGCCGCTGTACAGCTTGCCTATGACGAAATTTCAGAGAAACACGCCAGCAAGGCTCTCAAGGGCCATTTTGAAAAGGCAGGAACCACTCCAAAACGCAAACTCGTAGAATTCAAGTCTTTTGATTCTGCAGCTATGAAGCTTGGAGACACCATCACCGTTTCAGACCTCGAGTCTGCAGAATGGGTCGACGTAACCGGTACCTCTAAAGGTAGAGGCTTCCAGGGCGTTGTGAAACGTCACGGATTTGCCGGAGTAGGCGGACAGACTCACGGCCAGCACAACAGACTGCGCAAGCCCGGTTCACTGGGTGCATCTTCATGGCCTTCACGAGTTTTCGCCGGTATGAGAATGGGTGGCCACATGGGCAATGAGCGCGTTACCGTTCAGAACCTCAAGGTTGTCAAGATCATTCCTGAAAACAATCTTATTTTAGTAAAAGGCTCTATCCCCGGAGCTAAAGGTTCTTATGTAATTCTGGAGGCTTAATCCTATGAAATTAGCTGTTTACAAAATTGACGGAACTGCTTCTGGAAAGGAAGCTATCCTCGACGATGCAATCTTCGGCATCGAGCCTAATGACCACGCAATCTATCTTGACGTAAAGCAGTATCTCGCTAACCAGCGTCAGGGCACACACAAATCAAAAGAGCGTTGGGAAATCTCTTACAGTACCAAGAAAATGGGTCGTCAGAAAGGCGGCGGCGGTGCACGTCACGGTAGCATCAAATCAGGTACATACGTAGGTGGTGGCCGCATCTTCGGTCCCAAACCCCGCGATTACGGTTTCAAGCTCAACAAGAAGCTCAAACAGCTGGCACGTTTCTCAGCCCTCACTTACAAGGCTCAGGACGAGGCTATCACAATGGTTGAGCCTTTTGCAATGGAAGCACCCAAGACCAAGGAACTCATCCAGATCCTTGACAACCTCAAGGCTAACGGCCGCAAGACTTTGGTTATCCTTCCTGAGAATTCGAACAACATTTACTTATCGTCTCGCAACCTTCCTGAAGTAAAAGTCATCACAGTAGACGAAATCAACACATACGCTATCATGAATGCAAATCGTGTAGTTATGTTTGACGGCGTTCAGGATATCCTTGCTGAAAGACAAAAATAATCTAGTGCAATGGGAATACTTATTAAGCCAGTAGTAACTGAAAAAATGACGATTCAGGGCGATAAGTTGAATCGTTACGGTTTCATAGTCGACCGCACTGCCAACAAGATCGAAATCAAACAGGCAGTCGAGCAGACTTACGGTGTTTCTGTATTGGATGTCAATACTGTAAACTACCACGGTAAAAAGAAAAGCCGCTTCACAAAAGCAGGTTTGTTGACAGGTCGTGCAAATCACTATAAGAAAGCTTATGTGACTTTGGCCGAAGATGATAAGATAGATTTCTATAACAACATTTAAGGTTAGAAGATCATGGCAGTACGTAAATTCAAACCGGTAACTCCCGGTCAGAGAAATAAAACTATCAGCTCTTACGAGGAGATCACTTGCACAACTCCTGAAAAGTCTTTGCTCGAGCCTATCCGCAAGTCAGGCGGTCGTAACAATCAGGGTAAGATGACTGTACGCTACATCGGTGGCGGTCACAAGCAGATGTACCGTATTGTTGACTTCCTCCGCAACAAAGACAAATACACAGCAACAGTCAAAACTATCGAGTACGACCCCAACCGTACAGCACGTATCGCGCTGGTTCAGTACGAAGATGGTGAGAAACGCTATATCATCGCTCCTAACGGAATCAAAGTCGGTCAGGTGATTGCTTCCGGTTCAGGAGTTGCTCCCGAAATAGGTAACACTCTTCCGTTATCAGAAATTCCTCTCGGTACTCTCGTTCACTGCATCGAGCTCCGTCCCGGTCAGGGCGCCGTTATGGCACGTTCAGCCGGCACATACGCACAGCTCACTGCACGCGAAGGCAACCACGCTATCCTCCGTCTCCCTTCAGGTGAGACAAGAATGGTGCTGACTGACTGCCGCGCAACAGTAGGTACAGTGTCTAACGCAGACCACAACCTGGAGTCTGACGGTAAGGCAGGTCGTGTACGCTGGATGGGTCGCAGACCACGCAACCGTGGTGTTGTTATGAACCCTGTAGATCACCCTATGGGTGGTGGTGAAGGCCGTGCATCAGGTGGACATCCCCGTTCACGCAAGGGCCTCATTGCTAAAGGTTACAAGACTCGCAATCCTAAGAAGACTTCTAACAAGTTCATTATTGAGAGATGCAATAAGAAAAAATAACGGAATAAATTTTTAGAAATTATGAGTCGTTCACTTAGAAAAGGTCCGTACATTCAGGAAGCACTCGAGAAAAGAGTCCTTGCTATGAATGATGGCACAATGAAAAAAGAAGTAATCAAGACCTGGTCACGTGCCAGCATGATTTCTCCTGACTTTGTAGGCCACACTATCGCTGTACATAACGGAAATAAATTTATTCCTGTATATGTTACCGAGAACATGGTAGGTCACAAGCTTGGCGAATTCGCTCCTACACGTACATTCAAAGGTCACAGTGGTAATCGTTAATAAATAATTACTATGGGAGCTCGAAAAAGAGAAAGCGCTGAAAAGCGTAAAGCAATAAAGAAACAGACAGCTATAGCAAAGCTCAATGACGTTCCTACCTCTCCCCGCAAGATGCGTCTCGTTGCAGACATCATCCGCGGCCAGGAGGTGAACCACGCTCTGGATATTCTCAAATATTCAAAGAAAGAGGCTTCAAACCGTCTTGGCAAGCTCGTTCGCAGCGCAGTTGCCAACTGGGAAGCTAAAAATGAAGATAACCGCAAAGAACTCGAGAACGGCAATGTATACGTTCAGACCATCATGGTTGACGAAGGTCGTACATTGAAACGCATCCACACTGCACCCCAGGGTCGCGCTGCACGCATCCGCAAACGCAGCAACCACGTTACAGTGATTCTCGGTGTTAAAAATCAACCAGTAAAGGAGGAAGAATAATATGGGACAGAAAACTAGCCCTATCAGTAACCGTATAGGCATTATCCGCGGCTGGGACTCTAACTGGTGCGGTAATTATCCTGAGCGCATCAAAGATGATGCACAGATCCGCGAGTACCTCAACACCCGTCTTGCAAAGGCTTCTCTCAGCAAGATCGTGATTGAGCGCACACTCAAAGTCATCACTATCTCACTTCATACAGCCCGTCCCGGCAGCATCGTCGGAAAGGGTGGCGCAGAACTCGAGAAACTCAAAGAAGAGGTTAAGAAGATTTGCGGCAAAGACGTTCAGATCAACGTATTCGAGGTCAAGCACCCCGAAACTGACGCCAACATCGTTGCTACAAACATCGCACGCCAGATCGAGGGCCGTGTTTCTTACCGCCGTGCTATCAAGATGGCAGTCGCTTCTACAATGCGTGCCGGTGCCGAGGGTATCAAGATCCTCATCAGCGGTCGTGTAGGTGGCGCCGAGATGGCCCGCAACGAACTCTACAAAGAGGGTCGTACTCCTTTGCACACTTTCCGCGCTGATATCGACTATGCACTTGCAGAGGCTCACACCAAAGTTGGTGTTCTCGGTATCAAGGTATGGATCTGCAACGGTGAGGTTTATGGCAAACGTGACCTCAACCCCAACGCAGGTGTACAGGCAGCCAACGCAGCCGGCAACGGTGAGCGTCGTGGTGGCAACCGCCGTGGTGGCGAGCGTCGTGGCGGTGAGCGCCGCGGTGGCGAGCGCCGTGGTGGCCGCAAGCCCGCTGAGGCATAAGGATTTATTTACATCTCTACATAAGGAAGAGGTCGACTAAAAAGGGTCGGCCTCTCTTTTTTTGATGCGCGGAGCTCCGCAGCGGCAGCATCTTGCCTCTGAGAGGACTCCGCTCTCTTCGTTCGCTCC
>JAGHVP010000031.1 GCA_018064305.1 Candidatus Equibacterium intestinale
GAATACAAGCCGTATGTCGAGAAGCTCTACAGCGCCCAGCGCCAGATTGTGAGCCAGTTCCTCAACGAGGCCAAGAAGCTTATCGCCGAAGGCAGGGTAAAGGATGAAGGAGAAATCAAGCTTCTCAAGGCGTACAAGGGTCTGCCGAAATATACGCCCCTCATCAAATATCTTAGCGAGCCCGGCATCAAGGTCATCCTGCAGGAAGCAGAATCCAAGATAATCAGAGAAGCATTTACAGAGAAGGATATCGAGCAGAGAATCATCACCAACGACCTCTACTTCGTGATAGACGAGCAGCAGCGCTCGGTAGAGCTCACCGACAAGGGTAACGACGTGCTTGCACAGGCAGTTGGAGACCCCGAGTTCTTCCTGATGCCCAAACTTGGCGAAGAAGTTGCGGCAATCGACAACCTCCCCGATGTAAGCGACGAGGAGAAGAGCGTGAAGAAAGACGAGCTCTACGCCAACTACGCACTCAAGGCAGAACGTATGCACTCAGTAGACCAGCTGCTCAAGGCATACGCAATGTTTGAAAAGGATGTCGACTATGTCATCATAGACGGAAAGGTGAAGATTGTAGACGAGCAGACAGGCCGTATCATGGAGGGCCGCCGCTGGAGCGACGGTCTGCACCAGGCCATCGAGGCGAAGGAGAACGTGAAGGTGGAGGCTGCCACACAGACATACGCCACCATCACCCTGCAGAACTATTTCCGCATGTACCACAAACTCTCGGGAATGACCGGTACAGCAGAGACAGAAGCAGGTGAGTTCTGGGAGATCTACAAACTTGATGTGGTGGTGATTCCCACCAACCGCCCCGTGATCCGCAACGACCAGGACGACCTCATCTACAAGACGAAGAAAGACAAATACAACGCAGTCATCGCAATGATTGCCGAGCTGAAGGAGAAAGGCCGCCCCGTGCTGGTCGGTACCACTTCAGTAGAGATATCAGAGCTGCTCGAGCGCATGCTCAAGATGCGCGGCATCAAATGTCAGGTGCTGAATGCGAAGAAACATGCACAGGAGGCTGAAGTTGTGGCACACGCAGGTGAGCCCGGCACAGTCACCATCGCCACCAACATGGCGGGCCGTGGTACAGATATCAAGCTGCCGCAGAGTGTGAAGGATGCGGGCGGTCTTGCCATCATCGGTACAGAACGTCACGACAGCCGCCGCGTAGACCGCCAGCTGCGAGGCCGTGCAGGACGTCAGGGCGACCCCGGTTCATCTATTTTCTTCATCTCACTTGAAGACAACCTGATGCGTCTGTTCGGAAGCGAGCGTATCGCCAGCGTTGTCGACAAGATGGGCATGACAGACGGTGAGGCCTTGCAGAGCTCTATGCTTTCAAGTTCTATCGAGCGCGCCCAGAAGAAGGTCGAGGAAAACAACTTCGGTATCCGCAAGAACCTTGTGGAATATGGCGATGTCATGAACTCGCAGCGCGAGGTGGTTTACACCAAGCGCCGCAGCGCCCTTACAGGTGAACGTATCGATGTAGACATCCAGAATATGGCCACCGACTACTGCGACATACTTGTAGACAAATACGGTGACCTCGGCTACGACGATTTCAAAGACCAGGTCCTCGAGCTCCTCGGTGTGGAGGTCAAGTTTGACGAAGCGTTCTACAGCAAGGCGAAGAAAGGCGACCTTGCCGACAAACTGCACGGGGCAGTGACCGAAACCCAGCAGCGTCACAACGACACTATCGTGGCGCAGGCACTTCCCATCATCAACTTCGTATATGAGAAGAAGAGAATGTTCTACCAGAACATCGCCCTCCCCATCACCGACGGCCGCAAGGTTTACACAGTGCTCGTAGACCTCCGCAAGGCATACGAAAGCAAGGGCAAGGAGCTTATCCGCGCAATCTACAAGACCATCACACTCCGCGTCATCGACGAATACTGGAAGAACCACCTCCGCGACATGGACGACCTGAAGCAGTCTGTGCAGAATGCCGCATACGAGCAGAAAGATCCCAAGCTGATGTACAAGACGCAGAGCTTCGACCTCTTCATGAAAGCTTTGGAAGGCATTTATAAAGACACACTCTCTATCCTTCTCCGCGCTGCCATCAACCTGCGTCAGGAGCAGGCTCCCGAAGATGTTGCAACAGAGGCTCACGAGCGCAAGACCGACATGAGCCGCATGCAGGAGCGCCGCCCCGACATGCTCACCAACAGCAGCGAGCAGAAGTCGAATGCCCCGGTTCATGTAGACAAGCGTGTCGGCCGCAACGACCCCTGCCCCTGCGGAAGCGGCAAGAAATACAAGGACTGCCACGGACAGGGATTGTAAACCTTCCGGCAGGCAATAAAAAAGACGGCCACGGTTGAATGAATCCGCGGCCGTCTTTTTTATACTAAAGCCTAACTAAAGAGCAGATACAATGTTCATGGTGTCACGCGCAATGACAAGCTCTTCATTCGTGCATACCACCATAACCACAACCTTTGATTCAGGTTTGCTGATAACGCAGTTGTCGCAGTCGACGTTTTCATTGCGGTCAAGGTCGATTTCCACGCCGAGATACTCCAGTCCGCTCAAGACCTGACGGCGCACGTTGCGTGCATTCTCTCCGATACCGCCGGTCATGATAATCAGGTCGACGCCATTGAGCACAGCCGCATATGCTCCGATATACTTCTTGATGTCATAGCATCTCTTGAGGTGGGCAAGGCGTGCCTTGGCGCTGCCTTCCTTCGCTGCAGCCTCTACGTCACGGTTGTCTGCAGAAAGCTGTGAGATACCGAGCAGACCGCTCTTCTTGTTGAGGACATTGTTGATTCCGTTCACATCAAGCCCCTCCTTCTCCATAAGGAAAGTGACGGCACTTGCATCGATGTCACCGCAGCGGGTACCCATTGTAACGCCCTCAAGGGGAGTGAAGCCCATTGAAGTGTCAACTGACTTACCTCCTTCTATCGCAGTAATCGAGCTGCCGTTGCCGAGATGGCAGGTGATGATCTTCTTTTCTGCCACATCCCAGCCAAGCGCCTCGCAGGCCTTGTTGGCAACATACTGGTGGCTGGTGCCGTGGAAGCCGTAGCGGCGCAGACCGTATTTCTCATAATACTCATAGGGAAGTGCATACATGTATGCATAGTCGGGGATTGTCTGATGGAATGATGTGTCGAACACAGCCACCTGGGGAGTAGCGGGCATAAGCGATGCCGCAGCGCGGATTCCGATAAGGTTTGCAGGGTTGTGAAGGGGTGCAAGGGTGCAGCACTTCTCAATCTTTGCAATAGTGTCGTCATTAACAAGGGCTGCTCCGGAGAAATACTCTCCACCGTGTGCAACGCGGTGACCTACTGCATCAATCTCTTCAAGGCTCTTGAGGACACCTGTATTTGCATCAAGGAGCAGACCGAGTACGTCTGAAATTCCTTCTGAATGGTCTTTGATAGACTTTTCAACAAACACATTCTCGCGGCCGGGCACCTTGTGAGTGATGGTTGCGTTGTCGCCGCCCACTCTTTCCACCAGACCTTTTGCCTTAAGTGAATAGTTGTTAACGTCCTGCATGTCAAGTACCTGATACTTGATGGAAGAACTTCCGCAATTGAGTACTAGAATTACCATGATATTTATGTTAAAAAATTTAATTCTGAACTTGAAATGCAAATCTACAAATAAAAACTATATTTGAAGAAATTTATGGAGGGCATGAGGGGAAGGATTGACATAACGGCATTGTCCGCTGCGTTTCTGGCCGGCAGCATCACGGGCGGTATTCTGGCAGAAGCCCCCTGCCCCGCTCTCTTCATCATCTGCATCACACTTGCTGTCTGCCTTTCAATTCTGGCATCATCAAGCCGCAGCCCGGCACTTTTCATAGTTGTCTTCATTCTGCTTGGCATCATCTCTTCACAGACGGGCGGTGCCGGAGCCAGCCATTCCACCGGGAAGGCAGAGATGATGAAGTCTTCTCTTTCAGAAGAGCTGAGAGCTTTGCCAGGCAGCGGGTTTGAAAAGGAAGGCGGCCTTCTTGCGGCAATTGCAGCCGGAGACCGGAGCCATGTGGACAAATCCCTGAAGAATGACTTCAAGTCGAGCGGCTCGATTCATCTTATTGCAATATCAGTGCTGCATGTTGGCGTGATGTACTTTTTTCTGAATGCCACATTCTTTTTCCTTGGGAAAAGGAAACTGGGCGCCATTATGCGGAAACTGCTGGTGACCGCACTGCTGTGGGCCTATGCCGTTATCACAGGGCTCAGCAGCTCCATACTGCGGGCTGTCCTAATGATCACTGTCTATGAGGCAGGTGAAATGCTAGGCAGCAGGCGCAATCTGCTGCGGGCCCTTGCCATAAGCGCATTCATCACCACCCTGTTCAACCCCGACGCGCCGTTTCAGATAGGATTTCAGCTTTCATACGGTGCCATGGCCGCCATCCATCTCATCTTTCCAAGGATCAACGGGCTGCTGGAATGCCGCAGCTCGATCCTGCAGAAAATATGGGATACGGTGTCGCTTTCCATCTCATGCCAGCTTTTCACAGCCCCGCTCGTCTGGCTGTATTTCGGCACTTTTCCAAGATACTTCATGATCACGAACCTGCTGGCAATCCCGCTCACCAGCTTCTGTATATATCTCACACCGGTTGCCCTGATAACAAGAAATCTCCCGGTTGCGGGAGATTTCTCGATGTGGTTGCTAAGCCGGACGCTGCACCTGATGTGCAGCATAATACATGTAATAGCAGGGCTCTAGTTGTCACCAGAGCCGTCGAAGCAATGGGTGCAGATGCATTCCTTGGGAAGGCCGATAGCCTTTACAAGATTGTCTACCGAGTTGAACTTGAGCGAATCCATCTTGAGCTGCTTGCGGATAGCCTCTACCATCTTGCAGTAGCATGGGCTGCCATGCTTTGCATACTCATACAGGTTCTTGTCGTGAGCTCCTTCCAGATCCTGGATCGTACGGCGGGTGATAAACTCGAGCGGAGTTTTCGAAGCCGAGAAATTCAGATAGGTGCAGGGAAATATCAGAGGAGGACAGCTGATACGGATATGGACCTTTTCAGCACCGTAGCTTTTGAACAGCTCCACATTGTCGCTGAGCTGAGTGCCCCTTACAATCGAATCATCGCAGAATGTAACGTTCTTTCCGCGGAGGATGTCGAAATTGGGGATGAGCTTCATCTTCGCAACGATATTCCTGGTGCTCTGGTCGATAGGCATGAAGCTGCGCGGCCAGGTAGGAGTATATTTCACAACAGCGTTACGGTACGGGACCTTCTTGCCTTCCGCATAGCCGATAGCCATGCAGCTGCCCGAATCAGGAATCGGAGATACTATGTCGGTGTCGACATCATCCTGCTCACCCATTATCCTGCCCAGATTGCGGCGCACCTGGTCTACATTGATTCCTTCATAGCTTGTGACAGGATATCCGTAGTATATCCAGAGGAACGAGCAGACGTGCAGCTTGTCGGGCTGTGGAGCAAGAATCTGGCGGTATCCTTCAGGATTTATCGCGACTGCCTCTCCGGGACCGAGCTCATATACCTTTTCATATCCGAGATTGGCGAAACTGCAGCTTTCACTTGCCACTGCGTATGCCCCGTCCTTCTTTCCAATGACAAGCGGCGTGCGCCCGTGCAGGTCACGTGCCGCAATAATCTCATTGTTTGTGAGGATAAGCATGCTGCACGAGCCCTGGATGCGTTCCTGCGCATAACGGATACCCTCCGCCATGCTTGTCCCTTTGTTGAGGAGATGCGCAACCACTTCCGTTGCGTTGGTGGTGCCGTCACTCAGCTCTGTGAACATCCTGCCGTCGGCAAGAAGGTCATCTACAAGAGCATCGATATTGGAGATCTTCATCACAGTTGCAATCGCAAACCTGCCGAAGTGCGAATGGACTGCGATAGGCTGTGACTCGCTGTCGGAAATCACTCCGATACCGATATTGCCGTCGAACTTGACCAGGTCCGGCTCGAACTTGATTCTGAAATATGACTGTTTCAGGCTGTGGATGCTGCGGGCAAGTGAACCGTCTTTGTTCACCACTGCCATACCGCCGCGCTTTGTTCCAAGATGTGAGTGATAATCAACACCATAGAAAAGGTCTGTGGTGCATTTCTGTTTTGATACGACTCCGAATAATCCGCCCATTTTCTTAAATTAAAAAGGGTGACCGTTCAGCCACCCTTTGATTTGATATTCAATTATTCCTGGCCTGTCAGGCTCTTGAATGCAGCATTGTATTTCTCGTATGCAGCCATGTACTCGTCGCTCTGTGTACGGAAGCGGAAGTAGATGTTTTTGAGGTACTCTGCAACTGCGCCCTGGATCTGAGGATCGTTCTCAGCCAGTTTGTATGAAGTCTCGAAAGGTTCGATGGCTTTCTTGAGTGAGTTGTTAACCTCTTCGAGCAATGCGTTGTACTTGTCATCATCAAGCTCGGCGTTTGCCTTGTCCTGGAAATCGATGGCCTCTTCGTAATAGAGGATGGCCTTGTTAACGATACCGAAGATGTAGTTGTTGTCGATATCATATGACTTCTGGAAGTATTTGGCAGCGTTCTCCCTGTCACCGAGTTTCTTGTAGATGTCACCCTCTACATAATAAAGGCTGGCATTTGTAGGCTCGTTGGCCTGTGCGTTGTGCAGCAGGTCGAAGATCTTGTCGGGCTGCTGGTTTGATGAAATGTAGTAGTTGATGAGACCGATGAGGATCTGCTGGTTCTGAGGATACTTTTCGAAACCCTGCTCGAGGTATTCGCGGTACTGCTCGTTGTCACCTTTTTCGCGGTAGATCTCTGCAACATTTGCAAAAGCCTCACCGTCTGCAGAGTAACCTGCTTCAAGGCACTTCTTGTAGAGGTCGAGAGCCTGGTCGGGCTTGCCGTTTGCCATTGCCATCAGACCTGAATAGTAAGTAGCGATTGTATCGACTCTGTTGAGGATCTTGTTCTCTGTGCTTGCTGCAGCGCTTGCGAAGAACTCCTCTGCCTTTGCTGTGTTGTCTGCAAGATAGTAGTAGAGACCAGTGTTGTGATAGTCACCGTGGATCTTCTCTGCCAGCTCTTTGTATTTGGTTGTCTTGCTTGCGAACTCGTCAAGGCTGTGAGCTTTGATGAGGGCCTCCTGGCATTTCTCGAGAGCGCCTTCCATGACGGGTTTCTTCACAATCCAGAACTGGAGGATACCGTTCTGATCGTAGTAGAGGTCTTTGTCTGCATAGCAGTCAACTACATAGGGAGTGTCGCGGCATACGCGCTCCTCTGTTGTATAAGCTTCATCCTTGAGGATGAGACGGGTCTCCATCTGCTGCGCATTCTGGAAGATACCTGTTGTAGGCTGGCTGTAGATGTCGTAATAAGCCTCTGCCAGCTTGAACCAAGGCTCTGCTGTTGCGCCTTTCTTGGGATCCTGGATTACTTTCTCGCATTTCTGGAGATACTTCATCATGCTTGCCACTTTTTTCTCAGAAGCAGTCATCTTCTGTGCTGATGCTGAGAATGACATTGCTGCAATGAGCAGGAAAAGGAAAATACGTTTCATAATTATTCAATTAGTTAGATATTATTCGTTTGTTGTCTCTGCCTGTTCAGCGGGGACCTCGCCGGAAGCCTCGGGAGTACCTTCTGCCTGAGCGCCTTCAGCAGGCATCTCATCATCTTCACTCTTCGGAACTACACAGACTGCAGCAATCGAATCGCCCTCGCGGAGGTTGATAAGCTTGACGCCCTGTGTGGCACGTCCCATAATCCTCAAAGTATCCACCGCCATACGGATAGTAATACCCGACTTGTTTATTATCATCAGGTCGTTATTGTCAGAAACGTCCTTGATAGCAATAAGCGCACCAGTTTTTTCTGTGACGTTGATTGTCTTGACTCCCTTGCTGCCGCGGTTGGTGATGCGGTATACAGGTTCAAGCTCTCCCTCCTCGTTCATTTCTATGAAGTTAGAGCGTTTGCCGAAGCCGTTTTCGCTGACAACCAATACCTGTGGCATCTGGTCTACCTGGTCGGTATTTTCAATACATATCATACCTACGACCTCGTTGTCACCTTCGATATCCATACCGGTGACACCCATACCCGTACGGCCGATGGCACGGGCTTTCTCTTCGTGGAAGCTGCAGACCTTGCCCTCGCGGCTTGCGAGTGAGATGTAGTTGTTGCCGTTGGTGAGCTTGGCCTCGATAAGCTCGTCGTCTTCACGGACAGTTATGGCGATGACACCGTTGGTACGGGGACGTGAATACTGCTCGAGAGATGTCTTCTTGAGGACACCCTTCTTGGTACACATCACGACATAGTGGCTGTTGACATACTCTTCGTCAGAGAGGTCACGCACGTTGATGTACGCCTTTACACTGTCGCCCTGCTCTATATTCAGCACATTCTGGATTGCGCGGCCCTTGGAAGCCTTGACGCCCTCCGGAATGTCGTATGTCTTGAGCCAGTAGCAGCGACCCTTCGCTGTGAAGAACATCATGGTGCTATGGTTGTTCGCCACATAGATATGCTCGATGAAATCCTCATCACGGGTTGTGCTGCCCTTGCTGCCCACGCCGCCGCGCGCCTGAGTGCGGTATTCGCTGAGCGGTGTACGCTTGATGTATCCCAGATGTGAGATGGTGATGACCATGTCGTCGTCTGCATAGAAGTCTTCTGGGTTGAAGTCTTCTGCAGAAGGAGCGATTTCTGTGCGGCGTGCATCGCCGTACTTCTCTATCAGTTCCTGCATCTCATCCTTGATGATGGCAAGCTGGAGGCTCTCGTTGGCAAGAACGTCCTTGAGATGATGGATAAGTGCCTCAAGGTCGTCATACTCTGCCTGAAGTTTGTCACGTTCCAGACCGGTGAGCTGCTTGAGACGCATCTCCACGATGGCGTCAGCCTGAATTTCAGAGAAACCGAATTTTTCAACCAGACCGTCGCGTGCGTCCTGGACAGTCTTGGACCCGCGGATATGCTCGATGATAAGGTCGATGATGTCAAGCGCCTTGAGAAGTCCCTCGACTATATGTGCCCTCTTCTCTGCCTTGTCGAGTTCGAACCTGGTACGGCGTACAACCACCTCGTGGCGGTGCTTGACGAAATAATGAATCAGATCCTTGAGATTCAGAAGCTTCGGCTTGCCGTCTACCAGCGCGATGTTGTTGACTGAGAAGCTTGACTGGACTGCAGAATACTTATAGAGCATATTGAGCACAACGTTCGAAGATGCGCCCATCTTGAGCTTGATGACAACCCTCATACCGGTACGGTCACTCTCGTCGTTGATATACGAAATGCCCTCGATACGCTTGTTTTCAACCAGTTCTGCAATCTTTTCGATCATCTCACGCTTGTTGACCTGGTAGGGAATCTCTGAGATGACGATTGTCTCGCGGCCGTTTTCAGCAACCTCGATATCGACCTTGGAGCGGATCACTATCCTTCCACGGCCTGTTTCGAAAGCATCCTTGATACCTGAAAGCCCCTGGATGATACCTCCTGTGGGGAAGTCGGGACCCTTCACGTATTCCATCAGACCTTCGGTTGTGATGTCGGGATTATCTATATATGCGCACACCGCACTGCAGACCTCCGTGAGGTTGTGGGGCGGCATGTTGGTGGCCATACCCACGGCGATACCGTTCGAGCCGTTGAGCAGCAGGACGGGAGCCTTTGCGGGAAGCACCACGGGCTCGGGAAGCGACTCATCGAAGTTGGGACGGAAATCCACGGTATTCTTGTCGAGGTCGGCAAGTATCTCCTCTGCGAGTTTCTCAAGTTTTGCCTCTGTGTAACGCATTGCAGCAACAGAGTCACCGTCTACGCTACCGAAGTTTCCCTGACCGTATACCAGGGGGTAGCGCATGTTCCAGGGCTGCGCCAGACGCGCCATTGCGTCGTACACGCTGCTGTCGCCATGGGGATGGTACTTACCAAGAACCTCTCCTACGATACGGGCAGACTTCTTAGTGCCGCCGCTGTAGCTGAGGTTCAGTCCATCCATACCGAAAAGGACACGGCGGTGGACAGGTTTCATACCGTCACGCACATCGGGAAGAGCACGGGAAACGATTACCGACATCGAGTAATCGATATACGAGCTCTTCATCTCGTTTTCTATGTTTACAGGAATGATCCTTTCGTTCAGTTCCTGCACTTCTTCCAATTCAATTTCTTCGTTTTCGTTCATCTTTTCAAATCTCTTCAATAAGAACTCAAAAGTACGGATTTTTTTAGAGATGGCAAAATCAAATATTACCTTTGCGGCATGAATTTTAAACAAGATTTTGACAACTCCGTATCGGGCTGCGGCTTCAGTTTTTCAAGCCACGGCAACGTGTATGACTTCAATGGCGGAAGCCTCCGGGTCGTGCTGGTACCGCTTTGTGACGGTGCCGGATTCACACCTGAAAACACGGCAGGCACCATCTATCTTTTCGAAGACAGGTGGTTTACGTCAAAAAACTTGATAATCAAGCGTATATCAGCACGTCTCGGAGATTCGGGCAGCATCTTTGCGCGCGACTGCACAGTCCGCCGCATAGACTCTGCCACAGCCGATGTTTTCCTTGAGGAAAACCATTCCTATGGAGCGGCGAAGGCCAGGTACAGATACGGATTGTTCGAGCTTGGGTGCCTGGTGGCAGTGGCCACTTTCTCATCACCCCGTTCGATGACGAGACAGTTCACCGACGGTACCTCGGCCGTGCTTAAATCATACGAATGGGTGCGGTATGCATCACTTGCAGACACCACCGTAAGCGGCGGGATGGGCAAGATGATGGCCGCTTTCGCAGACGAGGTGCACCCCGGCGAGATTATGTCATACGCCGACCTGGAATGGTCTGCCGGAGAGGTCTACCCCACTCTCGGGTTCGTGGAGGCAGGCAGGCGGGAGCCTGTCACTTTCTGGGTCGATCCGGCCTCATATAAACGCAACCGCGTACCTCCTGGGGTGGAGATACGCAATGCGGGCAGCGTAAAATATCTGCGGAATTTCCTTGGAAAGGAATATCAGTTCTAGTCCTTGAATATTTTCTGGACGAAGTCGGTGAGGTCCATCCTCCATGTGAACCAGTCATGGCCCACACCCTTCTCTTCATGCTCGAATTCGATACCCATATCTTCTACATCCTTCCAGAATTTCTGAACCTGGGGATAAAGTTCATCTGCGGGACCGCAGGTATGGTAATACCACTTGGGGGTCTTTTTTGTGAGCTGGTACTTGATTTTTTCATAGAGGTTGTCAGCCGTCTCACCACGCCCCATAGGGAAGCATGAGAAGCATCCGACATAGTCGAACATGTCGGGATAGTTAGCCGAAATGATGGTTGACATGGCACCGCCCATCGACAGACCGGTGATAGCACGGCCTTTCTTCTTTGCTATAGTGCGGTAGTGTTTGTCTATGTACTTCACGATCTCGGGGAAAGCCGCTTCCCACTCACCGTTGTTGGTTTTAGTGAGATACTTGCGGGTCTGTGCCTGATATGTGAGATTGAACGTGTCGAAGCCGGGAGCCGCCTGAAGCTGGCGGTTGCCGTTGGGCATCACTACAATCATGGGCTCAGCCTTTCCCTGAGCAATGAGGTTGTCCATAATCTGCACCATGCGGCCGCTCTGGATCCAGGCATTGTCGAACTGGCTCGAGCCGTGCAGCAGATAGAGCACGGGCAGCTTCTTGTGTCCATCCTCATATCCGGCAGGAGTATATATGTTCAGCATACGGTCCATGCCGAGCTTGTCGCTGTGATACCATACGTGGGAAAGAGTGCCATGGGGCACATCCTGCACGCTGTAGAGGTCACCTTTTTCTCCAGGAACAATGAAATTGCTATACACTATTCCCGATGACTGCGTTGAATAATAGTTCGAGGGGTCCGGCATCATCACATCGTCGACAATGAAGAAATACTCATAGAAACCGCCGTTCAGAGAATGGGGAGTAGTGACTGTCCACACATTGTCTTCGCCTTTGGTCATAGGGTATTTGCCCATATCACCCTTTACAACCACATAATCGGCATTACGGTCTCTGAACCTGAATGTGACGGTATTGTCGGGATTCACATTCACACCCCAGATCTTCTCAATGGGAATAGCCTCGTCATCCTGGGCGAAACAACTGAATGCCACGCAGATAGTGGCGAAAACAAGTAAAAGTTTTTTCATATCTCTAAATTGTAAAATATTTCAAGTGCAGACAAAGGTAATCATTTTATTTGTATATTTGAAACTTAATATGCCCTAGAAGGCTCGGAAACAACGATTCTGTCTATGAAGAAATGGCTTAAAATACTGCTTGCCGCAGTGCTTGTACTGGTGGCCATCCCGTTTGCGGCGGTGGCACTGCTGCAGGCGCCGAAGGTGCAGAATGCCATTTGCGACAAGGTTACAGAGATTATCAGCGAGAAGACAGGGGCAGACATATCCATAGGGCAGATACACTTCTCCCCTTTCGACCGGGTCATCCTCGATGATGTATATTACGGGAAGGACGGCAATGAAATTGTCTCATGCCGCAAGGTTGCCCTTGACATATCCCCCATCTCGATCCTGAAGAAAGACTTCATGGTGAAAAGGATTTCAGCCGAAGGCGGGACAATCAATCTTTCAAATCTTCCCGCCGGGGGAAAAGACGGCAACGACACCACCGCTTTCTCACTGCCGCAGATAAAGGCACACGTCAAAAGGCTTCTGGTGGATGACTTCAACCTCATATATTACAATGCCGAAGCAGACCACACCCGCAATCCGGAAGGTCCCGACATGATCGACTTCAATGACATCAACATATCGGACATACATATCGACATACGCGACGTGGACTATGACGGCAGAAGTGCAGGCGCCACTGTCAGAAAGGTATCCCTTAAAGAGCAGTGCGGCTTCGAGCTCAGGAACCTCGCATTCAACGCGGAATATGACACCACCGGAATCTCCGTCAGGAATTTCAACCTGCAGGACAACTTCACCAGCTTCAACCTCGACAGGGCAGCACTCAACTTCAGCAGTTTCGATGATTTCTCCGACTTCACCTCAAAGGTCGGAATGGACCTCAGCTTCGACAACACCGTCATCGACCTCTCATCTCTCCGCTATTTCGTTCCGAAAGTCAACCACCTGAACCTCAGGCTTGGAGTGGACGGAGACATCACCGGTCCGCTTGCCGACATCCAGACGCCGTCACTGCGTATCTCATCGTCGAGCGGCGAGACTTTCCTCGATTTCAGGGCGCATCTGACAGGCCTGCCCCACGCAGATGAAACCATGGCGTCGTTCGATATCATTGACAGCGAGACTAACACGAAGGACCTCGCAGAAATCATCTACCAGGTCACAAAATACAAATCCGATTATGACAGAAGCGCGATCACACGCTTCGCACCCGGTGTACAGCTCTCGTTCGACGGTTCGCTCAACGGTTTCTTCACCGACTTCGTAGCATACGGCGCCTTCAATTCCAAGCTGGGCGGCATGAATGTCGATATCCTTGTTGTGCCCAACAAAGACAAGAGCACAGACATCACCGGTTTCTTCAACTGCAAGGAGTTCGACCTTGGCAGGTTCCTGCAGAACGACTCGTTCGGAAAAGTATCATGCACTGCATCAGTTGCTGAACATACCCGCCGCAAATACAGCGACCTCTATATTGAAGACATCACTGTTTCAAAGCT
>JAGHVP010000087.1 GCA_018064305.1 Candidatus Equibacterium intestinale
GTCGGTATCCACTGCGAGACCCAGGTGTACCTTGTTGAAGTACTTGATGCTGTCACCGAGGAAGTGGGTGTTGACATTGGGGAATTTCTTGAGGGCCTTGATGACTGCGAAGCATACGAAGTCGTTGAGTGTGATGTTGACATCGATCTTACCCTCTTCAAGCAGCTTCTTGGCCTGTTTGCGGAGCGCCTGGATACGGCGTGCATCTGCACTCAGGTGGTGTGTGAGCTGTGCTGAGTTCTGCAGGCTGTTGTACATTGACTTTGCAATCACCTTGCGGATGTTGCTGAGCTTGCGTACCTGGAAGTCTGCGCCCTCTTCAAGGACATCCTTCGATGCTGCCTTGGGAGCGGCGGGTGCTGCTGCGGGCTGGGCTGCAGGTGCTGCTGCGCCGCCGAGGTCTGCAGTGCGTGTGATGCCGTTGAGGCCTGTGCCTGCTGCAGGAGCTGCCTTGCCAGTCTCTGCTGCAACCTTTGCTGCGAGAGGTGTGATGCGTGCGCCTGCCTCAGCTGCAGCCTGGATGTCGCGCTCGATGATGCGGCCGTCGGGACCTGTTGCGTTAACGTATGCGAGATTTACATTGAGCTTTTCTGCAAGTGCCTTTGCACGGGGGCTGATTGCCCTCTTCCCTTCCACTGCTTCGGCTGCGGGAGCCACTTCGTGAACTGAAATCTGAGGTTCGATTGCGGCTGCTGCAGGTGCGGGAGCTGCCTCGGGCTGTGCGGCTGCTGCGGGAGCGGCTGCAGGTGCGGCTGCACCGTTGGCAAGCTGGGAGATGTCTTCACCCTCGTTACCGATTATCATTACATTTTCAAGGCAGGGAATCTCATCGCCTTCGCCAAAAAGGACTGCGAGTACAGTACCTTCAACCTTTGACTCCTCGTCGAATGAGGCTTTGTCTGTTTCGTAAGAGAACAGGATGTCGCCTACTGCAACTTTGTCACCTACATTTTTCTTGAATTCCGTGAGAATACAGCTCTCAACAGATTGCCCCTGTTTGGGCATGATCACAACAGATGCCATGTTTTGAATTGTTTACTTGTTATTTGATATTGAATTTTAAAAATATTCGTATAAAACGCACAAATTTAGCAATTATATATCCGGCATCAAAATAAATACTATGTATTTATGAACAAAAATGAGCTCTGCGGTGTGCAGAACTCATTTTTTCATGTAAGTCTTGTTCTCTATAGATAATCCCTGCCGGAGAGGACCCTCCAGAGAGCATAATACTTGAGCAGCGCAATCCTTTTCTGGGAGACCATCTGGTAGCGCACTCCGCTGCCGCAGTTGAAGTACATATGCCCCGACAGGAATGTGCCGAAACCAGTTGTTTCTGCAATCGGCACCACCAGCTTCCCGGCATCGGATTCAGGCAGTTCCAGTTCGAAACGGTCGCCGAAGACATTGAACGTACCGCAGGCAGAAAGCACCTCAGGCGCAGCCCCGGACTTGATGAGAGTTATCTTCAGGCCTGTTTCGGAAGCAATCGGAACCTTTACCCGTTCGCGCAGCGTCTGTGCATTGTCGCACATCCATTTCTTCTGGAACCTGTTCCATTCGAGGAAAGTGGTGAATGGAAGCTTCTCACTCTCGAAACGCCCTGCAGCATTGAGGGTTGCCCGCATACCGCAGGCAGTGCAGAAAACATCGTCACCGCTTGTACCGATAGAGCCCAGGCTGTTGCAGCACGGGCAGAGATATGCCGCCTTTTCAAGCCCTGCGGCAAGGTCTTTTCCGGGATAGGTCATGCCGCTTGCAGCCTGCTCTTCAAAAGCATCCACATGAAGGTCGCGGCAGATTGCATCGTACACTTCATCCTCGCTCATCCCAGCAAGCTCTTCGGGCGTATATTCACGCACCAGGGAGCCGTGCATACCACCCTTCCTTTTAACATCAGCCCACCTCGGCTGAAGCACGTATCCTCCCGTTAACTTATATGTTACAAGTGCTGCTCCAGAGTTCTTTGCAAGGGCGGCAGTGCGACGGGAAATAAACTCTGTTTCACCATCCCAGCAACGGTTTCCCTCAGGGAACATTCCCACGCTCACCCCTTCTTTCAGGTTCTGCTCTATAAGCGAGATCACAGCATCGCCGCTTGCCCCTTTCTGACGCGGAATTATACCGAAGCATCCGTTTAGGAAAATGCCTGCAAAGCCCTTTGTAAGAGTGGCGTTTGCCACAAAGCGCATGTGACGGCGGGTACCTATCACAAGCAGCGCCGGATCAAGATTCTGAGTGTGGTTGGCAAGAGCCAGGAATGTCTTGCTCTTTATTTTGCATTTATCGTATCTGAAGCGGTAGATCCGTTTCACAAACGGACCTATCACAGCCAGACAGAACGCGTACCATCTCCTCTGGGCTTTTACCCTGCGGGTGATGGGTGACACGGTTTTACTTGACATCACTTACTGGTTTTGGTATTTGGCAGCCTCTTCCTCTTCAAGCTTGCGGTATGCCACCTTGCCTACAAGTGTCTTGGGGAGTTCCGGGCGGAACTCGATGTCGTAAGGCATTGCGTATTTTGCGATGTGCTTGCGGCAGTATGCCAGCAGTTCTTCCTTCACTTCGTCAGAAGGTGCAACGCCGGGCTTCAGCATCACGAAAGCCTTTACCTTGTGCATCTTGTATGAATCGGGCACACCGATGATGCAGCTCATCTGCACTTTCTCGTGGGCATCCAGAATATTCTCAAGCTGTGCGGGATAGACATTATATCCTGAAGTGATGATCATACGTTTGATACGCCCCTTGAAATAGATGAAACCGTCTTCATCCATCAGACCGAGGTCACCGGTATAGAGCCATTTGAGGCCGTCGGCATGAACACGCAGGGTCTTTGCGCTCTCTTCGGGCTTGTTGTAATATTCAACCATCACAGAAGGACCTGCAATCAGGATTTCACCCTCGGTGCCATAAGGCACTTCCTTGTCGGTGTCGGGCTCCACTATCTTGAAGTAAGTATCGGGGAACGGAACTCCGATACTTCCCTCCTTGGACATGTGGGTGGGAGTCAGGCAGCATGCTGTGACACTCTCTGTAGTACCGTATCCCTCGCGGATCTTGATGGTAGCATTGTGTGCCTCAAGGAACGCGTCGAATTTCTTCTTGAGTTCGATTGAAAGCGAGTCGCCGCCGCTGAAGACACCTTTGAGGTGGCTCAGGTCGGCCTTCTGCATATTGGGCAGGCGCAGCAGTGCCTCATAGAGAGTGGGCACACCGGCCATGAAGTTGCATTTATATTTTGTAATCAGCTTCGAGTAGCTCTTTGCAGTGAAGCGGGGAACCAGCACGCAGCGGCCTCCCTGAGAAAGCATCGAGTGGATGCACACACCCAGGCCGAAGCCGTGGAAGATGGGCATTGCTGCAAGCATCCTGTCGCCGGGACGGAACATCGGGTTGGTGGCGATGATCTGTGATGAGAGAGCGTTGAAGTTGTAGTTCGAGAGCACGATGCCCTTTGTGGTGCCGGTTGTTCCGCCTGAATATAGTATGACAGCGGGGTCCTCGGGCTTGCGCTCTACCTTGTAGCTGTAGAAGCATGCCTTTGAAAGCTTCATGAAATCTTTCCAGCGGATTACAGGGGCATCCTCGGGAATCTTGGCAATCTTGTATGCCTCTGTTATCATATATCCAGCCTTGATGGGAACAGAAAGCTCGTCCTTGATGCTGGCGATGATCACGTTTACTATGTTGGTGTTCTTGCGGATTCTCTCGATCTTGCCGTAGAACTGGTCGAGAGTGATGACAGAGACACTGTTAGACTCATTGAGGTAGAACTCTATCTCTTTCTCGCTGGACAGCGGGTGGACCATGCTTGCGACACCTCCCACCAGGTTGATTGCATAAAACAAATAGATGCCCTGCGGACAGTTGGGCATTGCGATTGTAACGCAGTCCCCTTTGCGGACACCTATTGTTTTGAGTGCTTTCGCACATTTTTCAATGTTTTCAACAAGTTTCTTATAGGTTGTCGACTTGCCCATGAAGTCGAAAGCGATGTAATCAGGATATTTTTTTGCGACATCCGCAACCATTTCAAACATTGAACCGCGATAATAATCAAGGTGCGCGGGAACGCCTCCGAGATTATTGATCCATGGTGTTTTTACTGACACTGTGTCTGGCATAATATTTAATTTATATGACAATCCGCGAATTTAAGTAAAAAATTTAATATTTACACTCTTTATCGGTAAAGATTGGCAGCAGAGGCAACTGCCTGACTTATTTCATTTTGATATTGTTCCGGGGAAAGAACCATCACATATTGCCCGTATGAAAGC
>JAGHVP010000056.1 GCA_018064305.1 Candidatus Equibacterium intestinale
TCTCAAGCCAGAGCCTGCTGTGGGTGCTTTTTCCTGTGCCGCTTTTCCCAAGGAAGAGAAAAGCCCTGCCTGAATTGCAAATCACCGACGCATGTATCTCAAGAGTATTGTGAGGGCACGAAGCGAATGCAAACAGCAACATCAGGGCCGAGTTCACCAGCCCGATCAGTTCTGCAGGCTTGTCTGTATGCGGCAGGAAGCGCGCTTGGGAGAAATCATCGCTGGCCAGCATCTCTGCACTGGCTCCAGCAGGGTCTTTCAGCTCGAAAAGCCAGTCGGAACCGGCACGGTAAAGGACGATCTGGATGCTGCCTTCCTCCGGCTCCGGTGCCAGCACCACAATCTTCTCTACATCAGGAAGTTCATCCACCAACATAAAGTTGAAGAGCAGCTGTGCGGCTTCTGATGGTTCTGCATATTCAGATACGGCCGGTTCTGATGCAGCGGCGGCAGATTCTGATGCAGCGGCGGCAGATTCTGATGCAGCGGCGGCAGGGACCTCAAAAGGCCCGTACTGCCCCAGCCTCTTCCAGAGCCCAGTGTCTTCCGGAAGGCTGATGCAGAACAAATGCCCTGCGACACGATAATATCTTGTGGTGTACGTCATGCTTTTATATCTGTAAAGCAATAGACGGTGCAATTCCCAGCACCTTGCAGATTGCAGCAGCCTGTGACAGTGACGGCTCAGCCTTCTTTGAAAGGAAATCGCTGATTCTGCTGGGTGAAACCCCAATAGATTCGGCGAGTGTTTTCTTTGTCATCTGAGCTTCCTTCAGTCTCAACTCGATCGTTTCATTGAATGAAGGTTTAGGTATAGGATAATGCTCTTTCTCATACCCCTCCACTATATCAGAGAAATGGCAGAGCTCCACACACTTCGGATCATCGAGCGGAGTAGCTTCGCTGACAAGAGGCAGCAGCTCATCTATCCTCAGAAGAGCTGTTTCATACAATGCTTTTGTAATGACTGTTTCCATATTTCATATTGTGTGGCAATCAATTTTATCATATTCCTTGTTAGTTCCAACGAACCTTATGAACACTCGTTGTATTGTGAACTGTATCACTGCAACAATCCTGAATTTGTTTCCGCCAACGTCAAATATGAATCTCTGACCACCGATTGCATCAGTATGGTTGAAGATTGCCTTGACATCCGAGAAATTCTTCCATTCGCAATCACATACAGTGGCATACCACTGCTGAATGGCCGTTTCAGCCTCAGGATGCTTTTCGTAGAACTCTTTCAGCTTTCTATGTGAAATAACATGCATATACAAATGTATGCATAAAATTTTTGAATAACAAAAATAATTTGTAAGTCGTTTTGTATTTCAAAAAAAATAAACCCTTTAAAATGAATGTTTTTACTTTTCAGCAGCCTTCTTCCTTTCTTCCTTGATGCGGAGAAAAGTGGGCAGGCTGAAGAATACGAGAATCAAAACCCCGAATATACATTCCACGACCTCCCCGAAGCTCACAGGCATGAAGAACACTTTGGCAAGAAAGCAGAAAAGCCACATGAGGTAATTTGCAACAAGCAGGACGCTGATGGGCAGCTGATCCATATATTTCTTCAAGAGACCACGTTTGTGAAGCACTATCGGAACCACTATAGAGGCTGCCAGAAATATCCCCGCCACAACAAGCAACGCCCCGTGCACGATATTATAATACCTGAGGCATCCCACAGAAAGCCCCGTCAGAAAGCCCCATAATATACATATTACAGAAAGGGATGCCTTATTCATAACGCAAATCAAATCCGCCGCCGATTATCGCAGCGTTGCACCGAACTTATGTTCGAATGTACTGAGAAGTTTGTTCATGATACGCTCAACCGCTTCGTCGGTGAGTGTCTGCTCTGGATTCTGCAGCACGAAGTTCAATGCGTACTGCTTCTTCCCTTCGGGAATCTTATCGCCACGGTATACGTCGAACAGGCTCACGCTCTTGAGCAGCCCCTTCTCACACTGAAGAGCGCTCTTGCGCAGGTCGGCGAAGGAAACATTTTCGTCAACAAGAAGGGCAAGGTCGCGCTTGACCTCGGGATATTTGGGAAGCTCGCTGTATTTGACCTTGTTGCGGCGGATAACCTCCATGAGGGTCTTCCATGAGATCTCTGCCACGAATACAGGCTGCTTGATGTCGAATGCCTTCATCATCGCTTTGTTTACAACGCCGAATGTCGCAAAAGGCCTGCCCTGGAGTGAATATGTGAGGCCTTCGCTGAAAATGTCTGCAGGTGCCGGAGCCGCCTCCATATCGTAAAGGTTCATGCCGAAACGGCGGGTGAGCAGCTCTACATATCCCTTGAGCTCGAAGTAAGCGCCCTCACCTATCTCGTTGCGCCATGCCTTCACTGCAGGAGAGCTTATCACCAGGGCTATCTTGAGCTCCTCATGATAATTCTTGAGGTTTGCTCCTGCCTGGGGCTCGTCTGAAGGAGTATAGCTGTACACATTACCGATCTCGTACATCCTGACAGAGTTTACCTGATGCTTGATATTGAATGAAACTGTCTCGAGAGCACCCATGATCAGCGTCTGACGCATGCAGTTGAGATCAGCGCTCAGAGGGTTGAGAAGCTTTACGCAGTTTGCCTCTGGCCATGTCTGCAGTTTTGTATAGTATGCGCTCTTTGTGAGCGAATTGTTCATGATTTCAAGGAAGCCCTTGTTTGTAAAGAAGTTTGAGATATCCTGACGGATAGCTTCCGGGTCGGGATGGGGTGTGGGCTGAACCGACATCTTCATGTTCACAGGGAGTTCGATGTTGTTGTAACCGTAGATGCGGAGAATCTCTTCGATCACGTCGCACTCGCGGGTCACATCCACACGGTAGGCAGGCACTGCCACACGGCATCCAGCCTCGTTCTCAGAAAGTATTTCAAACTCAAGGTACTTGAGAATATCCTTAACGGTCTGTACACCGATATTCTTGCCGATAAGGCTGAATATGCGCCCATATTCCATATCCACTTCTGCCTTTTTGAAAGGCACAGGATAGAATTCCTGAGGCTCACCAACGATCTGCCCTCCAGCCAGGCTCACGATAAGGTCTGCCGCACGGCGCGCTGCAACCATTGTGTTGCAGGGGTCTATACCGCGTTCATATCTGAATGAAGCATCTGTCTTGAGGGCGAACCGCTTCGAGGTCTTGCGGATAGAAACAGGGTTGAAATAAGCAACCTCCAGGAAAACGTCTGTAGTTGACTCTGTCACACCCGACTTGTCACCGCCGAACACACCTGCTATACACATTGGTTCATTTGCATTTGCGATTACAAGGTCGGCTGTTGTAAGAGTTCTTTCAACACCGTCGAGAGTCACAATCTTCTCACCTTCCTTTGCTGTGCGCACAATCACTTTGCCACCGTCTATCTTCGCCAGGTCGAACACGTGCAGAGGCTGGCAGTATTCATTGAGGATGAAGTTTGTGATGTCGACTATGTTGTTGATGGGACGCTGGCCAACGGCATTCAGGCGGTCGCGCAGCCACTCGGGAGAGGGAGCTACCTTCACCCCCTTGATGGTGATGCCGATGTATCGCGGTGCAAGCTCGGGAGCCTGAACCTCTACCGGCACTGCCTCACCTGCACCTTTCAGCTTCACTGCAGGCTCAGGAAGAGTCCACTCGGCAGCAATGCCGTTCAGCTTGCAGTAAGCATAAAGGTCACGTGCCACACCGATGTGTGAGGCACCGTCTACTCGGTTGGGAGTAAGTCCTATTTCATAAACCGTATCGCTCTTTAGCTGGAGGTAGTCCTTTGCAGGAGTACCGGGAACAGCAGCGGGGTCGAGCACCATGATGCCGGCGTGGTCCTCACCTATTCCAAGTTCGTCCTGAGCGCATATCATACCGAAGCTCTCCACGCCGCGGATCTTCGATTTCTTGAGTTTCAGCTCTTCGCCATGGATGTCCACCAGCGTTGTGCCTACAGTTGCAAGCATCACTTTCTGGCCTGCGGCAACATTGGGCGCACCACAGACAACCTGCAGAGGCTCTGCCTCACCGATGTCGAGCTTTGTGATGTGGAGGTGGTCACTGTCGGGGTGCTCTACACACTCCAGGACGTGTGCAACCACAACGCCTGCCAGACCGCCGGGGATCTGTTCTACTGTCTCTTCATGCTCCACCTCGAGACCGGTGGATGTCAAAATCTGTGATACCTGTGCGGGGGTAAGATCAAACTTAAGGTAATCTTTCAGCCAGTTATATGAAATAGTCATGTTGATATATGGTTTTACTTGAACAATGATTCTACATAATCCTTTTTGTCAAAGAGGCGGAGGTCCTCTATCTTTTCTCCCACTCCGATAAACTTGATGGGGATCTTGAACTGATCGCTGATACCTATCACAACGCCGCCCTTGGCAGTACCGTCAAGCTTGGTTACTGCAAGCGCTGTGACATCGGTAGCCTTGGTGAACTCCTGTGCCTGTATGAAGCCGTTCTGACCGGTTGATCCGTCAATTACAAGAAGCACTTCGTGAGGTGCATCCGGCACCACCTTGCGCATCACATTGCGGATCTTGGTGAGTTCGTTCATCAGACCCACCTTGTTGTGCAGACGGCCGGCCGTGTCGATAATGACTACGTCGGCATCTTTCGCAACGGCAGATTTGAGGGTGTCGTATGCCACTGATGCGGGGTCACTTCCCATCTCTTGTTTAACGATGTCAACTCCCGCACGCTCAGCCCATACAACAAGTTGGTCAACAGCCGCAGCGCGGAATGTATCGGCAGCACCGAGCACCACTTTCTTACCTTCGGACTTAAGCTGTGCTGCAAGCTTTCCAATGGTGGTGGTCTTGCCCACACCGTTCACTCCCACAACCATCATCACATACGGTTTCTTGCTGAAGTCAAACGGCTCCTGCACCTGCCCGTCACCTGCTATCAGACCTTCTATCTCCTCGCAAAGGATACGGTTAAGCCCCTCTGTATTAAGATATTTATCTTTTTGAACTCTGTTTTCAAGGAGTTCAATTATTTTCATTGTTGTATCAACGCCCACATCTGAAGTAATGAGCGCTTCCTCGATAGAGTCAAGGACCTGGTCGTCCACCACGCTCTTTCCGAGCACGGCGAGCTGGATTTTCTCGAAAATGGACTGTTTGGTTTTGCCAAGCCCCTCTTCCAATGCCTGCTTGTCCTGCTTTATCTCCTGCTCAGAAGCAGCTTTTTTCTTTCCGAAAATGCCAAATAATCCCATATAACAAATACGTTTTAAGCGTTAATCTGTATATTAAAACCGTCTTTCAGCAAAGGAGCCGCTATCTCTGCAAGTTTCTCTGCCGATACCTTCTCCAAGCCGGCAACAGGTGTGTCGCGATCTATGCTGTATATCATTATCTTCCCTGGATTCACAGCCCGCACTGCAGAATACCAGGCGTCCAGAGCATCGGGAGTGGTGTTGTCAACCACATCTCCCTGAACGAACATCGTCTGGATTATGAACTTGAAATCCAATTCCTTGAATCTGCCGACCGTCTCTTCGACAGAATAAGTGCTGCACGGACGGTTCATCTTCTTCGCCAGATCTTCTGTGCCGGCATCAAGTTTCAAGATAGGATTGTCGATTTTAGAGAGGGCGGCGGCAATTTCAGGTTTGTGAACCATAGTGGCATTCGAGAACACACTTATCACAGCCTTAGGGAAATATTTATCGCGCGCTTCAACAACGCAGTCGATGATCTCTGCAAAGCCGGGGTGAAGCGTGGGCTCGCCGTTTCCGGTGAATGAAATCGAATCGACCTCCGCCCCTTCAGAGGCAAGGGCCTTGAACCGCACGGCAACCGCCTCTTTCACTTCAACCGTAGACGGAAGGGTGCTGCAGCTTCCGGCATCTGCACCCACCGCCTTCCTACTGCCGCACTCACAGTAGACACAGTCAAACGAACATACCTTACAACCTGTAGGCAACAGGTTGATCCCCAATGAATTGCCGACCCTGCGGGAATGTATCGGACCGAACACTATTTCTTTCCAGAGGAATGTAGGCATGAATAATTGACCAAGCTACCTATTAAACAACGAAAAGACGCACCACCGAAAAGGTACGTCTTCTGTTATAAGTAAAACGCATCAGAATTATTTCTGAGCGAAGAAATCTTTAACCTTCTCAGTGGGAACGAATTCCTCTTTGAATGCGTAAGCACCTGTGCGCTCTGACTTCACCATGCGGATGCATTTAACAACACTTTTCTGTTGTGCCCTGTCGCCGCCGAATGTTGCAACTGCTTTCTTTGCCATAGTACGATAGTTATTTAAGTGTTATTATTTAATCTCCTTGTGAAGAGTCATCTTGCGCAAATAGGGATTGTATTTCATACGCTCCAATTTGTCAGGAGTATTCTTTTTGTTTTTGGTTGTTACGTATCTTGAGATACCGGGAACACCGCTTTCTTTCTGCTCGGTGCACTCGAGAATAACCTGTACTCTGTTACCTTTCTTTGCCATAGCCCTGAACTTTTAAACTAATTTGATTAAACCTTTGGCTTCTGCGCGTTTCAAAGTCTCGGCAAGACCATTCTTGTAGATAGTCTTCATACCATTGCAAGAAACCTTCAATGTGATAAAACGGCCCTCTTCCTCTGACCAGAATCTTTTGGTCTTGAGGTTGGGAGCGAACTCGCGTTTTGTACGCCTTTTAGAATGGGAAACGTTGTTTCCTACCATTCTTTTCTTTCCTGTAACCTGACAAACTCGTGACATATGTGTATCTATTTTTATATTTCCAAATTGAGTGTCCTCTAAATAGGGCTGCAAATATCTTGATTTTTAATTAAAAAACCAAATTTTTTATGAATTTAATACAAACTTGAACAATCTGTTTGTTCTAACCCTGCCTGAAGCATCTTTCGACAGCCAGATAAGTGCCGGTCTGCCCACAATGTGGTCTTCAGGGACAAAGCCCCAGTAGCGGGAATCCAGCGAGTTATGACGGTTGTCACCCATCATGAAATAGTAGTTCTGCTTGAATGTATATTCAGTGATCTCCTCACCGCCGATATAGAACTTACCGTCCTTCTCTTCGAAGTCATTGTGTTCATATACAGCGATTATCCTGCGGTAGAAGGCGATATTGTCCTGGTTGAGCTCTACAGTTGCCCCCTTCTCGGGAATCCAGATGGGACCGTAGTTGTCACGCGTATAGTTGCGCTGGTCGAATGGGAACAGCATCTTGTAGGAATCCATTCCGTCGGGCGGGAACTCGTCGATGTTGGCAATTGCGCTTACGACGTTCGGCATCTTCACAAGAGCCTGGTGTGCGGCTGAAGTAAGGGGCAGTGAATGATATCCCGGGAGACGGTTGTCATAATACACCTCTTCCCTGTTGATCCCGAGCTTCTCAAGGCTGCTTATGGCGATGGGCTTGCCGTTTGTGACAACCTTGTATGTGATCTGGATGCCGGGGTACACCTCCTGCTGTTCGCCGTTGATATAAACCATTCCTCCGGAAACCGCAAGCGAGTCGCCTGCCACTCCGACGCATCTCTTCACATAGTGGTCTGTCTTGTCGGCAGGACGCACCAGCACGGGACCGAACATGCTCTCTGTGTATTCCTTTCCGTTGATGCGTACGTGTGCGTAGTAATCTTCTCCGGGCACCTGTGTGAGCACTGTGTCACCATTTGGGAAGTTGAACACTACGCAGTCACCGCGGCGAATACCGCGTCCGAACGGCTTGAGCCTGCGGTACTGCCACTGCAATGCTGTGGAATACGACTCTTTGCTGCCGATGCGGTTATGTGTGAACGGTATGGTGAGCGGAGTCTGCGGCATACGTGGGCCGTAGCTCAGCTTGTCCACAAAGAGGAAGTCGCCTGTCATCAAAGTATTCTCCATTGAAGATGAAGGGATCTTGAATGACTGGAAGAAGAATATGTTGATGAATGTGACCACAATCACTGCGAATATGATTGCATCAAGCCAGTCAAGCATCTTCATCCAGAGCACGGGGAAGAAGCCTTTCGGAGGATTGTCCGGATCATACTCCTTCTTCCAGAACGCCCATTTCACCTTATTTGTGACGCATGAGTCGAAAACCACGATGAGGCCGAGCATCCACCACCAGCTTTTCATCCACACCACCCAAAGGCAATAAAGGATGCCCCAGAAGGCAAACTTCACCCATTTGTTTGAAAGAATACTTTTGAAATTCATATCGGACTATTATTTCTTTTTAACAACATAGAGACGAAGCGTCCTTTATGTCGGGGCCCCGTCTCTACATTATGAAAACAAACAGTTTCGAAAACTATTTTACAGAGTTGATGATAGCTTCGAAAGCCTGAGGGTTGTTCATAGCCAGGTCAGCGAGAACCTTACGGTTCAGACCGACGTTCTGAGCGTGGATCTTACCCATGAACTGTGAGTAAGTCATACCGTGCTGACGTGCAGCAGCGTTGATACGGGTGATCCACAATGCGCGGAATGTGCGTTTTTTGGTTTTACGGTCACGGTATGCATAAGTCAAACCTTTCTCATAGGTGTTTTTGGCAACCGTCCACACGTTTTTCCTTGAGAGGAAATTACCGCGGGTCTCTTTCAAGATTTTTTTGCGGCGAGCTCTTGAAGCTACTGAATTTACCGATCTGGGCATAATTTAATGATTTTTGACAGTCAGCGTCTTTGTCATCTGCAAAGAACTTTCATTGCTGAACTTTCGGTTAATAATAATGTTACTTGACCAACAGCTGTTTGATAGTCTTTACGTCTACAGCTTCTGCCATAGCAACGTGACCGAGGTTTCTTTTCTGTTTTTTGGTCTTCTTTGTGAGAATGTGGCTGTGATAAGCGTGTCTTCTCTTGATCTTACCCGATCCGGTGAGCGTAAAACGCTTCTTTGAACCGGAGTTGGTTTTCATTTTAGGCATTTTAACTAAATTTTATTGTTAGTAAATAGTTTACTTCTTCTTGTTGGGGCTGAGCATCATAATCATGCGCTTTCCCTCGAGCTTAGGCATCTGCTCTGCCTTTCCGTAATCTTCAAGCTCTACTGCAAATCTCAGAAGGAGTTTCTCACCCTGCTCCGAGAAGAGGATCGAACGGCCGCGGAAGAACACATATGCCTTCACCTTGCAACCTTCCTGAAGAAAGCTCTTTGCGTGGTTGAGCTTGAACTGGAAGTCGTGCTCATCGGTCTGAGGCCCGAAACGGATCTCTTTGATGACAACCTTCGACGCATTTGCTTTCTGCTCCTTCGCTTTTTTGCGCTGCTGGTACAGGAACTTCTGGTAATCGATGATCTTGCACACGGGCGGATTTGCAGTAGCTGCTATCTCGACCAGGTCAAGCTCGAGCTCTTCAGCCATGGCAAGAGCCTTTGAGAGTGGATATACACCCTGCTCGGGGATATTGTCACCCACAAGTCTCACCTCGGAAGCGGTGATCTGTTCGTTGATTCTATGTCCGTCTTCGTCCTTTCTGGTCTGACGGACAGGCTGCTGCGGCCGGGGAGCCGGTTTCGGCTTCGGGGGCCTGTAGTTTGCGTTTGCTATAGTTGTGTCCTCCAGTTAAATAGCTAAATCAGTTGAGCTCAGCCTTTACAGCGTCCTGTATGTAAGCAGTGAACTCATCAACTGTCATGGTACCGAGATTTTCGCCTCCCTGCCTGCGTACAGCCACTGAATTTGCAGCCTCTTCCTTCTCTCCTACAACGAGTATGAAGGGTATACGCTTAAGCTCATTTTCACGTATCTTCTTGCCAATCGTCTCGTTACGGTCGTCAATCGAGGCGCGAATATCGCAATTATTGAGTAAATCGCAAACTTTTTTTGCAAAATCGTTAAATTTCTCACTGATAGGGAGTATCACTGCCTGCACGGGTGTGAGCCAGA
>JAGHVP010000051.1 GCA_018064305.1 Candidatus Equibacterium intestinale
GATAGGCTCTGAAAACGTCGCCTTCGTGAGGGTGGAGGCCGGCACAAACCTTATCGGCGGGCAGCCTGTCAGCCTCGAGAACATGCTGGCTGTCACAGATACCTGCCATGATGCAGGAGTCAAGTCTGTGCTCGACGCATCGCTGCTCCAAGACAACGTCTACTTCATGAAGACCCGCGAGCCGCACTGCAAATACATGGATGTAAAGGACATCTACCATCTGCTGGCCGACCATTTCGACATCATCTACTTCTCTGCGCGCAAGCTGAGCTTCTCGAAGGGAGCCATCATCACCAGCAAGGATGCAAAGTACACAAAAGAGATGATGACGTTCGTGCCGCTGTATGAAGGGTTCCTTACATACGGAGGTATGGATGTGCGCACCATGGAGTCGCTGGCACAGGGTCTTTACGAGTCGCTTGATATGGAATACATAAGCCAGGGGCCCGAATTCATCGAATACCTGGCAAAGGAGCTTGATTCATACGGTGTACCGGTGATTCTGCCTGCAGGCGGCCTCGGCTGCCACATCAATGCAGGTGAGTTCTGCCCCGACCTGCCTCACAACCAGTATCCCGCAGCAGCGGTGGGAGCGGCACTATATATTGCCGGCGGCATCCGAGGCATGGAACGCGGCACGATGTCGGAGCAGCGCGAGCCCGACGGCACAGAGCCGTACGCGGCGCTTGAGCTGCTGAGGCTGGCAGTCCCGCGCAGAGTGTTCACACTTTCACAGATCAAGTATGTGGCAGACCGCGTGAAGTGGCTCTGGGACAACCGCAAGCTTATCGGAGGGCTGGAATGGGTTGAAGAGCCCGAGGTGCTCCGCTTCTTCTTCGGAAGGATGAAAGAGATTGGCTACTGGCAGGAAGAACTTGCCGAAAAATATAAAAAGGACTTCGGCGACAGCCTGTAGTTGGTTATTGAATTTGGTTTTGATGGCAGCGGCATGTGCAGATTTGCATTTGCCGCTGTTTTCATTTTATGTTGTATCTTTGCTGCAAATCAGAATGAATATGAAAAGAATCCTCTTTCTTTCAGCTGTCTGCATGCTTGCTGCAGCCTGCAATGACAAGATTGAACAAGGCAAGGGCAAAGTCTGCAAGCACACAAAACCGGTTGCAGTTGCGCCCAGTTCAACAAATGGTGATGAATATCTGTACACTGTAACATATTCCGACTTCGACTACTTCGCTGCCGGCGAATATATGAAAGAGCTCTACGGAGTGGTGGATATGAAACCTGCCGGCTGCTCTGCAGTGCGTAACGGCAGCTATTTCGGCCGAAACCTCGACTATTATATCAACGAGTGCGCCGACCTGGTCATTACCATGAAGGCCGGCAAAGACCGCTACGCCTCTATCGGCACATCTGCCGATTGAAGGCACCCTCAGTGAGATGAACTATGCCGCAGCTGCCTACTACATGAACGACGGTATGAATGAAAACGGCGTGGCCATCAACAGCAATGTGGTGCCGGCAGGGGAGTGCGACCATACCACAGGCACAAATCCCGGTGCTCCCACCATCGTCTCTAACGGCGTGGTGCGCTACGTGCTCGACCATGCAAAGTCTGTAGGCCATGCCATAGAGCTTCTCAGAAGCGTCAACATCGCCACTCCCACCACCAGCAACTTCCATTACGAGAGCCATTGGATGATATCCGACCCCAAAAAGACCGTTGTGGTGGAAATCTGGAACAACGAGCTTGTAGTGGTAGACGACTGCGTAATTACAAACTTCTATCTCAGCCATCCCGACTCACCCATGGGCATCGGTCACGAGCGTTATGACACCCTGAAAGCCCACTACGACGAAGGCACCTCTGTAGAAGGAATGCACAACCTTATGAAGCGCGCGTGGTATTCAAAGGCATATTCTTCAAAGACCAGCCCAATCTGGTATTCTGAAGGTCTTGAGGAGGATGTGGATTTACATGGGATGACATCAAATCTGGTATATATGAAGATATGATGTACGAGATAATGCTTGAAGAGGAGAAGGCCTATGTATCTGTAGACTACCAGAAAACCCAGCGCGACGGCATGTACTGGTACACAACCCACTCTATAGTCTATGACCTTGATAATCTGACCATGTCACTTATCTGTCAGGAAAACGACACAGTCTGGAAGTTCAAGCTTTAAACAAATAACATAGAAATGAATAGACTTGCATTCATCATTATTGCAGCGCTGGCAGTTACTGCCTGCGGCAACAACTACAGAAACAGCAACAGGGCTGCTCAGGATGAGACTGATACAGTAAAGACCCAGATGGTAGGTGCTTTCGGCGATCAGAGAGAGATAGAACAGGAAGAAATGGAGATGTTCCGCAAGGCTACGGCAGCTGACAGCCTTGTAGTGTACACACCACTTTCAGTATCCACACAGGTCGTAGCCGGAACCAACTACAAGTTCTGGTGCCGCTTCGAAGACAAGTCCGACGGCATCCAGCGCAAGGCAGCCGATGACTCAGACAAATACGGCTACTGCTGGATCAAAATCTTCAAGCCGCTGCCCGGCCAGGGCGAGCCCAAGGTCACATCTAACGAGAGAGTGGCAGCTGAGAAGAACGAATAATTCAAAGAATTTCCCATACTGAGGCCCATGAAAGGCATTCAGCACATTACGGCAACATAGATTTTGCATCTAGTTGCCGTTTTTCTTTTATCTGAAGGCTATTTGAGCGGTGCCGCCTTTGCATACTCTCTTTTAGCAAGCCTTGAGTCAAGCTCGATGAGAGTCCCGAAATCTTTCCCGGCCCTTGAGTAATCATCTACAAGGTCGCGCGCATTTTCCTCTTCTTCAATCTGCTCGTCAACAAACCACTGCAGGCGGCTTAGAGTGGCGAAGTCGCCTGCATTTATTGCCAGACGCACCAGCTCGTTTATCATTTCAGTGACTTCCTTCTCGTGTCTGAGAGTTTCCTTGAACATATCCAACGGATTGTCCCATTCGTTTTCAACCTTGTCAATCGGATGCAGGATTACTTTCGCACCGCATGCGTTCATGTAATTCTGGAGAATCCTGGCGTGATCCTGCTCTTCCAGCCACTGCACGAAGAACCAGTTGGCCAATCCTTTGAAAGCCTTCGACTCGGCGTCCATAGACATCGACAGGTAAAGGTAGGCAGACCATAATTCAGCATTGATCTGCTCATTGATTGCATTTTGCATTATCTTGGTAATCATAACTTCAAATTTTTAAATGGTTGTTGATGATTTTTACGATGCAAAAATATAGTCTGTTTCAGCCGTTTGATATTGATTTCATAAGTATTATTCTATTACAGCAATTGAATCTAACAATAGTTGTAAGCACAAAAAATAAGAATTCTTAATTTTGTGCCGGCAGAAAACGAGAGATATGAATTCAGGCAGTCCATACACCAAGGCCGGCCTTTATGAGGCTGTTTTCAAGAGGAAGTCGTTCCATCAGTTCCGTGGAGGCAGCGGTGGCGTACTACAACCGAATCGATATGGGAATCTATCTCTGCATATTGGAGGTATGCCTACAGAAGAACGGTATCACCTTCTCGCGTGAGCTTTTCCCAGATGCAGGAGGGGAGGATGAATTCACCAAGGTGGCAGTGTACGCTACGGAATCCACCTGCGGTTGATCTCAGTCACCATGCCGTTCTGTATGGTCACCAGGGTGTTCAGCTGGAAGAAGTCGGGCCTGCTTTCATTCATCTTTTCAATGTAGAGTTTCTGACCGGTACGGATAGTGTCGGCCGGGTCTTCGGGGAATGACCCGCAGTCTACAATTATAAAATCTTCGGCCAGCGGCACTTCTGCAGTGCCAAGCTTGGTGTAGGTTGCATGGTCGTCCCAGCTGCGAGCTACATACGTGCCGCCTTCGTACCCAACGAGGCAGCATCCACCTTCGTCCAAGCCTCCGTTTATGTCCAAGCCTCCGTGCGCTTCCTCAAACTTGTTGATGACCATACGTTCTGAATTGTAGATAATGGTGTCGCCTATCTGCATCAGTGAGATTTCCACAGCATCATACAGATCTTTGTTATAAACGGTCATACGCAGGTTGCCACCCATCCAGCGGAAATCATCCGGTGAAAATGAGGCAGGGACGGTACAGTCCTGCAGGCTGTTAATATCGATGCCGGAAGGCAGCGGAGCAATGAGCTTGTAACAGTCGTTACGATGTGCGCATGATACTGCAAACGCACATAGGATAATTGAAATAAATGTCAGTCTTTTCATATTCATTAAAAATATTTATTCAGTAGTATAGACGAAATTGAATCTTCCACCGGGGGCGGTGTCACCGTTGACATATAAGTCCATGATATTGCCGTCTTCCTGCATGTTGTCGTTCCATTTAAATTCGATGTCTAGAGCGCCGTCGGCAAGGCCGAGGCTCTCTCTTGAGATACGGATTACGAGCTTGTTTCCCTTAGTGAAGTATTTGCACTCGTCTGCCGTCTCCCATTGCCAGATGTTCTGGTTGTTCTTCTCTAGGAATGCCTTATCCTTAGGGTTGATACGGTTTACAACAAAGTCATAGCCATTCCATCCGGTGGCCTTGTCACGGTCTGCATCAATGAAGAGCTGCATCCAGTGGCTGCCAGTCGTGGGAGTGAGTTCATCAGCTGTCTCTACAT
>JAGHVP010000038.1 GCA_018064305.1 Candidatus Equibacterium intestinale
ATGAGGGGGAGATGCCGGCATCGTTACATGGAACACAGGGCACAGATGGTTCTGGGGCATGTTGCGCGTGACGATGAATGTCACGAAGCGGTTCCGCAGCCCTGAATGGAGATAAAAGCCCCCCTGTGGCCCAGACTGGCATTTCACATGAATCGGGATATGGCATGCATGTCACGAGTGGCAGAATTCACCACATTTTCGTAAGTCGTGACATGATTATTGACCTGAAAGTACAATATCGTGTCACGAGTCGCAGTTTTCGCCCTATTTCTGGCACTCGTGACAGATCTGGCTGGATCATACAGTACAGGACCTGCTTGGGCTGGCCGGACAGGGCTGTTGTACGCCGGAAACGGGCAGTCTGCCTGTGGACTAGCTGCCAAATAGGCCCGTTTTCGTTACTAGTCCTCGCAAATACATCAATTTTCAGGCGCTAACATGATGACTAGCAACGCTTTCCCACGGTTTTGACTGCTAGTCCTGTCGTATGCGTCCGGCAGCTCTCTATGCGCGGCACTGCTACACCCGACAAACGAGAACAAAATGAGATTCTTTGCACCAGAGCAGGTGTCCACCTACCTGTGAATCTTGTGCCGGCAAGAGCGGAAGTGGTGGAGGAGGTGGAGGAGGTGGAGGAGGTGGAGGAATATAAGCCGTAGCGTTAAGGACAGGCGGGGTGTCGCCGAGAAAAGACCTTGACTGATCAACGACGTTGCAATGCCGCTGCATAGCGGCAGATTGGTAAAATGCTGGTGACTAGAAACCGGCGATGTTTGCAAACACTGTTGGAAGCAGCAGCACAAAACCCAGCACCACAAGGGCCAGGATGAATTTCCAGATGAACTTGAGCCACTTGGCGTAGTGGATACGGGCCATACCGAGTACTGCCACAAGCACGCCCGAAGTGGGGGTGATCATGTTCGTGAAGCCGTCGCCGAACTGGAAGGCCAGCACCATCGACTGGCGCGACAGGTCGATCATATCGGCAAACGGAGCCATTATTGGAATAGTCATAGCCGCCTTGGCAGAGGCAGACGGAATGACCAGGTTTATCAGAGTCTGGATGCCGTACATAAGCGAGAGCGCAGCCGCCTTTCCGCTTCCCTCAAGCCATCCTGCAAGAAAATTGAGCATCGGTTCCATCACCCTGCCGTTTTCAAGGATTGTTACAATGCCTCCTGCAAGCCCGACCACAAGCGCAGCAGAGAAGATGTCTTTCGCCCCGGCGATGAACTGGGTGGCGATTTCATTTGCAGAGAGCTTCATGGTTATGCCAGTAAGGATTGCCAGCACAAGGAACAGGGCTGAAAGCTGGGGCAGATACCAGTCAAAGCACGTCACCCCGACAATAATGCCCGCCACCGTAAGGCCGAGCAGTGAGAGAATCACAATATGCTGCGTCTCAACCGCCATCTCTTCAGAGGCCTGTCTGTCGCGCCAATAGGCATCAAGCTCACGCACCGGGCTTTTCTCCGGATGCTTCTTGATGCGTGAAGCATACAGAAGCAAGAAAGCCAGCATCACTGCGTTTAGAACCAGCCAGCAGAGTATACGGTATCCCATCCCTGAGAAAAGTGGCAGATCGGCCATACCCTGCGCTATCCCTATTGTGAACGGATTGAGAAAAGCGCCTGCAAAACCCACATGTGCGGCTACATACACCATGCATACACCCACAATCGAATCGTAGCCCATGGCAATCGCAAGTGGTATAAGAACGGCCACAAAAGGAATGGTCTCTTCACTCATGCCGAATACTGCACCGAAGGTGGAGAAGAGCAGGGAAGTGAAGACTATCACAATGTTGCCCACACCTATCCGCCTCACCCATTGGTGCTGCTCCATACGCCTGCACAGCCTCAGGAAAGCGAAGATGCCTGCGTCAATCGCATGCGACCTGCCTATCAGCCAGAAAGTTCCGCCGATTATGAGGATGAAGGCTATGATGCCGCTCTGTTTGATGAATCCCTCATAAAGTGCAGAGAATATCTGCCAGGTCTGCGGCTCGCCGCCCGGCACAAACCAGCTTGCAGCTGCACATACCAGAGTAAGTGCGGCGATTATCACATATGTGTTGGGAAATTCTCTTCTGCGGACAATTATGTTCTGTTTTGATTCAAAGTAAACTCTTTATGCAATATCTTCCATATATTTCAAAAATTTAT
>JAGHVP010000206.1 GCA_018064305.1 Candidatus Equibacterium intestinale
CAGTGGGGTGATACCCCCTGGGCAAACATCGGTATCATGCAGAACCAGGGTATCGACGGCAACATCGAGTTCTCCAACACGACACATGGCGGATTCTACTACAGCTTCCGCGGCAACATGTCATTCGCCCGCAACAAAATCATCGAAGACGACACAGTTTACCACACCTGGGATTACCAGGACACCCGCGGACGTTCCGCAGGCCTTATCTATGGTCTTACAGCACTCGGACTCTTCGAAGACCAGGCTGACGTAGACAACTCGCCAAAACAGGAGCTCGGAAGCTACGGTGTAGGTGACATCAAGTATAAAGACCTCAACGACGATGGTGTCATCAACGCATACGACTACAGTTTCATCGGCTACGGCCGTACACCTGAAATAGTATTCGGTCTTGGCGTCACCCTCGCATACAAGGGATTCGACCTCGCCCTCAACTTCAGCGGCGCCGGCCATACCAAAATGCTGCTCGACAGCAACGGTATGTGGCCCTTCGCCCTTGCTTATCCTTCATACAACATCTATCACGAGTATTTCGACAACCGCTACATTCCCGGAGAAGACAATACGAATGCAAAATACCCTGTAGTACATGCCGGACAGTCTACCAACAACTTCACTGTCAACTCACTCTACATGCATGACGCATCTTACCTCAAGCTCAAGACCGCTGAATTCGGTTACAACTTCAGCAAGAAGGCCTGCTCGAAGATCGGTGCGGAAAGCGTACGTATCTTCCTCAACGGAACCAACCTCTTCAGCCTCGACAAGATCAAGATGACCGACCCCGAATTCAACCACCTCGGTTCAGCCACATATCCCACCCAGAGAGGTCTCACATTCAGTGTTCAACTCGGATTCTAACATTTAATATCGTAAGATTATGCGTAAAATATATACACTTTCTGCAATTTTACTTGCAATGATGGCTTTTACGGCCTGCGCAGATTTCCTTGACAAGGGTCCGGAAGAGAACCTTACCGTCGACGACATCTTTGCCGACCGTGAGTACACAAAGCTGTTCCTGTCGCATACTTATTCATGGATTCCCACTGCGGCCAACCTGGCCGACGACGGAGGTGCATGGAGAACTCCCTTCGTGGCAGGATGTGACGAGATGGAATGTGCTTATGGTGGTGCATACGGTCACAACATCAACAGCGGAGCATGGAACCCTACTACAATCTCACAGACCCAGGTATGGGAAGAGTCATACATGGCTCTTAGAAAGACCAATATGTTCCTCGAGAGAGTAGGCGGTTCACCCGCCTCAGAAGAGGAAATCCGCCACTGGACTGGAGAAGCACACTTCCTCAGGGCTTACTTCCACTTCCTTGCATTCCGCACCCATGGTCCTATCGTAATCGCCGACCACTGCTTCGATCCCTCAGAGGACCTCATGAGCTACCGCAGGGCCAGCGTTGACGAAATCGTAAAATTCATGGTCGATGATTGCGACAAGGCAGCAGAACTTCTTTATGACGAGGATGTATGGCCCGGCACCGATACCGGACGCGCCACCAGGCTTGCAGCCTACGGCCTCAAGTCACGTATCCTCCTCTATGCTGCATCACCCCTTTATAACGGCAACACCCAGCAGGCCGAGCTTAAAGACCCTGTTACAGGCGAATGCCTTTTCAACCAGGTATACGACCAGGAGAAATGGAAAACGGCCGCCGATGCTGCCAAGCAGTGTATCAATGCATGTCTGGCTGCCGGCAAGGGACTGTACAACAAGTTTCCCGACAACCCTGTAAAGAACTACCAGAGCATCTTCACCGACTGCCAGAACGGTTGGAACTGCGAAGTTCTGTGGGCTAAGAACATCGGTACTTACGACCACTGGCTCAACTGCGCCGACCCCATCTCTTTCAACTGCTTCTCAATCCTCGACCCTACTCAGAACCAGGTTGATGCTTATGAAACAGCTGAAGGCGTAGCTCCCATCATCGGTTACAACAAAGAGACCATCGACATCAACGGCAGCAAGACAGAAGTCCTCAAACCTATCATCAACCCCAAGGCAAATTATGTTGACCAGGGATTTGTTGAAACAGCTGATGCATCAGGTCTCGACCGCTGGCCTGCAGGCGTATGCAACATGTATGTAAACCGCGAGCCCCGTTTCTACGCATCAATCAGTTTCAGTGGTGCAAAATGGAAATGGAACGCTCCCAACTACGTCACCAACGACCCTCACTACCTCGAATTCTGGTACACCGGCGTCGACGGTAAGAACAATGCCGGTTCCGACTATTGCAAGACAGGTTATCTGATGAGGAAACTCGTCTCTCCTGAACGTATCCCCTGGAAATACACTCCTAACCAGATTTGGATCTACATCCGCCTCGGTGAGACTTACCTTAACCTTGCAGAGGCAATCAACGAGTATTACGGTCCTACAGCCGAGTGCTACGATGCAATCAATGCCATCCGCACACGCGCCGGCCTTCCTGGCCTTCCTTCCGGCCTCAGCAAGGAAGAAATGCGCGACCGCATCAAACACGAGCGCCGTATCGAGCTTGCTTTCGAGACTCACCGTTTCTTCGACGTACGCCGCTGGCTTGACGCCGAGAATTCTGAGAACCAGCCTGTTTACTCTATGAATATCTATGCAGGCGATAACCTTCAGGATCCTGCCTTCTACCAGAGGGTTAAGATTGAAGACCGCGTATTCGAGGCTCCCAAGCATTACTTCTTCCCCATCAGCCAGACCGAGATCGACAAGAACCAGAACGGATATCTTATCCAGAACCTTGGTTGGATCACAGAAAAGAAGGTTGAGTAAGGAATATACTGACTCTTTTTAATAAACTTTTTTATAATTTTGTGCCGGAAGCGCATCGTATTTTAAGAATACGGCGCCTCCGGCACTTTAAGTTGAAATAATGGATTATTATCGCTACTTTTGTGGATAGTTTTTGCATTGCAGACACTAATCAAAACAAACAATATGAAGAAAATCATCCTATCACTCACAGCCCTGATGATGGCTTTTTCGGCTTTCTGTCAGGATGTTGATGCTCCTAAGATGGAGTGCATCTATGGTGGCGAGAATGGTTACCATTACCCCACCGACCCTCTGGTTCAAGAGAAACTTGCACATTGGCAGGACCTCAAGTTCGGTGTAATCTTCCACTGGGGCCTCTACACTGTTGCAGGTGCCGGCGTGGATATGGTCGAGTCATGGACTCTCTGCTCTGAAGACGAGGCATGGATCACACGTGACACCACAATGTCTTATGACGAGTACAAGAAATGGTACTTCGACCAGAGCAAGTGCTTCTATCCCGACAGATTCGACCCCGAGAAATGGGCAGACATAATGGCCGACGCCGGTTTCAAGTTCATGTACACCACTACCAAGCACCACGACGGCTTCTGCATGTACGATTCTAAATACACCGATTTCAAGATCACCAACGGTATCTTCGGCAGCAACCCCAAGGCCGATGTCACAAAGTATATCGTGGATGCATTCCGTGCAAAGGACTTCATGATCGGTCTGTACTTCTCAAAACCCGACTGGCACAGCGAATACTACTGGAACCCCTACTTCGCAACAGGCGACAGGAACCAGAACTACAACCGTGAGAAACACCCCGACTGGTGGAAGAAATACACAGAATATGTAGCAAACCAGATGGACGAGATCACCAGCAACTACGGCAACATCGACATGCTGTGGATTGACGGCGGATGGCTGCCGGGCAGCTGGATCAACCTCGACGAAATCATCGACAAGGCACGTGTGAAGAACCCCGGTATGATTTCAGCAGACCGTTACGGCGGAAAGAACGAGGACTTCCAGACCCCCGAGCTCTATGTTCCCGACGGACAGTACAACTATCCCTGGGAGTGCAGCTTCAACCTCAACGGCATGTGGGCATACGTTCCCGACCGTCCCTACAGCACATGGCAGACACTTGTCTGCAAACTTGCTGAAATCACAGCGAAGGGCGGTAATATGATGGTAGGCATCGGTCCCACAAAAGAAGGCGAGATCCACCCCGATGCAGAGAAAGTTCTGCGTGAGATGGGTAAATGGATGAGAGCCAACGGAGAGGCTATCTACTACACTACCACCACTCCCCACTACCGTGACGGCAAAGACAACAACATCTGGTTCAACTCAAGCAAAGACCACAAGACACTCTATGCAATCTTTGCAATTGACGAAAAAGGAACTGTCCCCGCAACAATCGAGTGGAGCGAGAACATCCCTGTAGGCAAGATGACAATGGTATCTACAGGCAAGAGTGTGAAATACACTGTAAAGGACGGAAAGGTTACAGTCAACGTTCCCAAAGGCACAGAAGGTCCCTTCGCCCTCAAGTTCAACGTAAGCAAATAAAACTCTTACTCTCTTGATAAAGAATAGAGGTCTGCATCTTTCATGCGGACCTTTATTTTATAGGTTCCTTCAGAGGGAAGCTCGAATGCACAGTGCGCCGCGGAATCACCTTCCAGGCGCACTTTCTTTATGATACGTCCCGATTCATCTGCCAGGCAGACCTTCATCCAGCCGCGGATATCTGCATTGACTGTCAGAGTTCCGCCGCCCGTGATCTCTCTTGAGACCAGTCTGCCGGTGCGGCGCCCTGCAACGGCGGCATACCAGCCGTCTGCACGGAACTTGAGAATCCCAACGGAGGCACGCGGATGCTGCATGCTCTCCGAGATGCCTTCATGACCGCCGTACTCTTCGAAACGGGCAAACCGTTCAGCCAGGTTGCGGCTCTCGAATTCCGCCCTGATGACTTCGGGGATGAACCCATCCAGGCCCGCTATTCCTTTCCAGTAGCCGGCTTCTGGATAGAAATGAGGCCATGCCTGCCCCTGCACCGCCTGATAGCACCAGTTCCCGCTGCGGTAGATGTTCACACCGCAGAACATATCGTTGTAAAAGGCACCGTCCTTTTCGGTAACCCGTACGAAATGGCTGCCAGGAACGCGGTAGAAGTCCACGCCGTTGCGGCTGTAGGTTATATCAAGGTAAATCTGCTGATAATCTGTATCATAAGCATTGATATATCCGATGTAGATTCCGGCATCCTCATCATACCTTACAGTGAGGCCGTAATGCTGGCAGGCAGGGCTGTCAAGCGGGCTTATCACGTGCTCGTACTTCCAGTTCACGCCGTCAGTGGTACTGTAGAGTGTAGCAAGACGCGCCGCATTGTGCAGCACGTCAAATGGAGTGTCGAACGGATAGAACCGGCGCACTGCCTGTCCCTGGATGTGATAAAGGGTTCTGCCGTCGGAACTGAACCATGAATTGCCGAAATTGTCGTTGGTCATGAATCCATTGTCGATTTCATCACCGTAATAAATAGGATGGTCTACAAACAGAGGCGTGTCACGAAGGAACACTACATCTCCAGTCGAAGTACGGGCCACCACCCAGTACGACCTGTCGGGTGACGGGCCGAAACCGTAGTCGGTGAAGTTATACTGATGGCGCATGATACGCACATCCTTCAGGCCGTATGTGCCATGGCGGGCCGGATCATACAGCTCGTATTTCCTATTTTCAAGGTATCCGCCGTTCAGGTTGCCGAGCATCCGCAACTGTGCATCTGCAGGCACCGCTTCAGGAAGAGAGTCAATGACGGTGAAAGGTCCCTCTGGTGTCTCACCCACCACATACACATCCCTTCTTGGAGAAGAGAACACTGTGTCCGGGACATAGTCCTGCTCCGACACCTTCACCACAAAACGTCCGTCAGCCAATCTGTAGAGCTCGGGGTCGATTGTCTGAAGTGCCGTGGGCGACACCGATTCTGTTGTATTGTAGGCTTCTACAAGCTCGGCGCTGCCGGGCACCACATCCACATTCCTTGTTTTAGAGAAAAGCCATCCGTCCGGGGTTACAAGCATCTTTTTCTGGCAGACCGGACCGTCAGGCAGCTGAGGCTCCGGCACCCGGTCTATCCTCAGCATCCTCTTCAATGTGTCGGCACCCACTTTGAAAAATGCATCATAGCGCCCCGCAGGAAGAGATGATATGTTCTTTTCAATCCAATACGTATGGCTGCCCGCACCAAGGGCAATGGTTCCGCAGTCATAGTCCATGCCGGTCTCAACAGACCGGAGCATCACGCAAGCCTCTGAAGCACAATCTTCCGGAGACACTTCAACCACCCCATCGACCTTTTCGGGATTCCTGTAGAAAGGCATCCTGAACTCGGCCTGTACCATTAGCATAAAAAGCAGGTAGAACATCATTCCAAAGCATATTTTTCACAATTATAGGAATTTTTGTGTAAATTTACATTTTAATATCTTAGAACCCATGAGGCAATTCTTACTGTTTATCCTGATGATGGCAGCACCGCTTGTGGCCGGCTGCACCGATTACCAACCAGGGCTGGACAACCTGCAGAAGCAGATCGACGAGCTCACAACCGACTGCAGCAAAGCCAATTCAAATGCAGAATCACTGCAGAAAATGATTGAAGCCATCAGCAGCAACGAGTCTGCTGTTTCATACACTGCCATCAAGGAAGGAGGCAGTGTCGTGGGGTTCAAGATCAATTTTTCAGAATCCGGTGAGGTCACTGTCTACAACAGCAACTGCGCACTTTCTGTAATCAAGCAGGACGGCAGATACTGGTGGGCCGAAAATGGAGACCCCATTATGATTGACGGCAGAAAAGTTGAAATCTCAAAAGAGAGCGCCGCACCTCAGTTCAAAGTCGAGGACAACACACTGAAAATGTCGCTCGACGGCGAAGCCACCTGGGCAGATGCCGCCTCCCTTCCGCAGGAAAGCGTGACAGGCATTACCGACAGCCAGTATGCGATCACCGTAACACTTGCCGACGGCAGCAGCATCGCAATTGAAAAGGCAGACGTATTCGGACTTGAATTCGCCGCTCCCGACATGATAATTACGAAAGAAAGTCCTTCTGTCTCCGTTCCCTATAGAGTCACAGGAAACATTTCAACGCCTGAGGTTCAGGTCATAGCGCCCGACGGATGGCTTGCAAAAGCACAGCACACATCAGACTTTGAAGGAACTATAACCATCACAGCCACAGATCCCTGCAACAGCAGCCCCGTATGCGCCACGGTTTCGGACGGCCACGGCAGAGTGATTGTAGAAGCCATTCCCGTCACAGTGGACATCGAAAGCTTTGCCGCTCAGCAAGAACCCGTGAAAATGCCCATACTGGCATGGGCGGGCCTTGCGGCACACGCATCCCAGAAGGGCTACAGAGACATGGCCGCGGCAGGTTTCACCCTCAATATGCCTCATGCTCTCTACAGTACAGACCAGGTAGCACTCCTGAACGAAGAGATGACTGAAGTTCTGGGCTTCGACACTGTAGAAGACCGTTTCCAGAAAATCATGGATGCCGCCACCGGCACTGGCATCAAGCAGGTAATATATGCCCCAGTCGGTTCCAGCGACGAAACCATTCTGAGATTCATCAACAAATGGAAGGACCACCCCGCATTCGGCGGATACCAGACACGAGACGAGCCAGAGCCGGGAGACACCGATACATTCCTCAAGATGGCTCATTTCAAAGAACTTGTGGATATCAACGACCCCGACCACTTCTGTTTCTTCAACATGCGCGAGTGCTACACCCACGAAGAATCGTGGTATGAAGGCCACATCAACGAGTTGCTCACAATAGTGAAACCTGATTTCTATGCCTTCGACAGTTATCCCTGCCTCATCAATGACAAGGTGGATGCCCACTGGTACAAGTCGCTCGAGGTCAACAGCCGCCTCGCAAAGCAGAACGGCATAAGTTTCTGGGGGTTCGCCAATGCCTGCCAGTTTGACAACAATATCGTGAAAAGCGACACCAAGGCATACCCCAACGTGGCCAACATCCGCCTGCAGCAATATTCAAACCTCGCTTACGGCGCACAGGGACTCTGCTACTTCATGTTCGAGCTTCTCATAGGCAACAACTTCGGAGGCACTGTCACTCCCGGGCACACCTCAGCTATCCAGCCCGACGGATCATATACCGACATATACGACGCCATATCTGCAGTAAACAATGAAATCCAGAATCTGGCGCACATTTTCCTAGGCTGCAACGTAACATCAGTCCGCCACACTTCCGACCGCCGTTTCCAGCCGCCTGTCCCCTATTCCACCACAAAATTCATGGAAGAGGACTATCCGGCAGAGCTTGACGACTACACGGTGGAGGTGAAGAAGCCTGTACTCATCTCGCAGTTCTCCAACGGAGGCCACCGGTGTATGATGGTGGTCAACAAATCATTCAGCGAGACCGACGACGTGTCGTTCACATTCAACAAAGACATCTGGCAGGTCAACAAAGACGGATCCGTCAGCACAGTTGCAAAAGGTGTATTCCAGAAAACCATGGACCCGGGCGACGCACTCATTTTCAGATTTGATTAACTTGAAATATAAATAATTAAACAAATATGAAGAGAATCCTATCAATCATCGCTCTGGCATCAATGCTGGTGGTGTCCTGTCAGAACTACGACCAGGACATTGAATCCATGCAGAAAGAACTTGATGCGCTCAAGACAGCTACCACAGACTTCAATTCCAGCATCGAGTCGCTCCAGCAGATAGTTAACGCAATCAGCAGCGGAGACAAGGTCGAGGGCATCATACCTGTTGAAAAGAACGGAGCCGTTGCCGGATATACCGTCAAGTTCAAGGATGCAGGCAGCGTCACAGACTACAACAACCCTGCAGCCATCACTGTAGGAGAGGATAACGGCAACTACTACTGGAAGGCTGGCAGCGAGTGGCTCAAAGATGCAGAGGGCAACCGCATAAGCATTGTTGGAGAAGATGCGGCCGTGCCCCAGTTCAAAGTTGAGAACGGCAGCCTGCTGTATTCCGTCGACAACGGTGCCAGCTGGAACAACGCCGGCAATGTAACGAAGAAGCTTATCGAAAGTGTAACCGAAGATGCGTCGGCAGTATATTTCAAGCTTGCTGGCGGACAGACCATCACCCTCCCGAAAGAGCAGGAGTTCTCGATTTCTTTCTCAAACTGCCCGCAGTCGATGAAAGCCGGTGAAACCGCCACAGTTTCATATTCAGTGACAGGCGCAACCGACAACATATTCATCAGGACATACACTCAGGCAGGCTGGAAGGCAGTCATCAGTGAGACATCAGCGTCTGCCGGGACTATCACTGTCACTGCACCGGACCCCATCACCGAATTCCCCGTACTCGTGCTTCTTTCCGACAACAAGGGCAAGGCAGTTGTAACAGCCATTCCCCTGGGGGAACAGGGCGGTGACACTCCCGACACACCCGATGTTCCGGACGATCCTGTCGAAGATCCTGTCCTTACAACTTCACTTACCGCATATGAGGTTTCATACGAGGGAGGCGATATATCTGTAACCGTTTCAACCAACCTTGACTACACTGTGTCTGTAAGTGGAGACTGGATCCACGCCGAAGACACCAAGGCAGTACGCGAGGATGTCCTTTCATTCTTCATTGACGAAAATGACTCTTACGAATCACGCACGGCCACCATCACATTTGCAAAAGACAGTCACTCAGTATCAGTTGCAGTGCTCCAGAGCGGCAAACCCGGCAGCGAAGGTCCCTCCGACCTCCCCTACAGCCACGACCTCTCGGCAAACGGCACCGCCAACTGCTATATTGTAATAGAAGCCGGCGACGACTACTCGTTCGAGTGCAAATATTACGGTAACGGCCAGGACGGTATACTCGAATGCGAAGACGACCCCGACGGAGTGGAGTTCCATACCGACAACGCATCCATCTCGTCTGTTGCCACCCCCGCAGTTGCGAACGTCATCTGGCAGAAAGATGCAGACAACCAGGTCACAACCACAATGATCACCGATGTCAAGTATGACAAGAGCAAGAAAGTCATTACTTTCAAGTCTGACGGCACAAAAGGCAATGCCATTATCGGTGTGTACGACAAATATAACGAACTTCTCTGGAGCTGGCACATCTGGTGCACCGATATGCCGAAGAGCATCAAATATTATTCTTCATGCTATGAAGTTGACTATTATGTGATGGACCGAAACCTCGGAGCCACATCATGCAACGCAGCAGACGGAAGGAAGACATTCGGAGCACACTGCCAGTGGGGCCGCAAAGATCCGTTCCTCCTTCACGCCGGATGGAGGGACGACATGGTCGACAACCCCGACAACACTCTCTATTCAGCCATCACAATGCCCGACAAGGCATTCAGGGGCGAAACACGCTCTAACGACTGGATGGGCACCCGCAGCAACCATACAAACCACTACCTCTGGGGCAACTGCGAGTCAGAAGAGATTGTTGAAACTGCTGAAACTGTCAAGACAATCTATGACCCCTGCCCCGTAGGATATATGGTTCCTTCAACAGATGTATTCCAGGACCTCACTCCTAACGACGTACAGGCAGCAGAGCAGGGCTTCTATGTAGCCGCAGCCGACGGACAGCAGCTGTTCTTCCCCTATGCCGGCATCGGCGACAAGGGAGACAACGGCCACACATACGACGGATGGTATGCATACTGGGGTGAGAGTCCCGTCCAGGCCGGAAAGTCAGACTCTATCTGCCACGGCACGCTCACATTCTCATGCTGGTTCAATGCCTGCGCGCATACATTCGGCAAATCTGCGGCTGC
>JAGHVP010000165.1 GCA_018064305.1 Candidatus Equibacterium intestinale
CATATTCAGTGAACAGTAAAGGTGTGCTCAGGCTCGACTGCAGCGTGAAGAACCTCGGATCGTCTCCCTTCTACTACAAATGGCCCGTCGAAGTGTCACTCCTCGACCCTGAAACCAAAGAAAAGGTTTTTGCCACGACACTGGATGATACAGACATAACAACATGGCTTCCCGGCGACAACTGGTCGCGCACAGAGCAGAGATACCTGACCGCTCCTGCAGCGAACAGGATCGAGGCATGCATAACACTGCCTGACGGCTTGCCGGAGGGAAGATATATCCTGGCACTGGCCGTCCTGGACCCTGCCGGCAACCTCCCCTCACTCCGGTTCGCCAACACCAACTATCTTGGAGGAGGATACACTCCGCTGGGATATGTCGGCACAGGCGGTCAAAAGATTGGAAGTCCTGAAATCGACCCTTCAGAATTCACACTTCTGCAGGACGACCACACTCTGAAATATTTATTACCTTTGCAGAAATAATCATTTTTGGATACTATGCGTAAAATTATCATGATGTTTGCCGCGCTGGCTCTTCTTGCAGCGTGCAATTCAAACACCCCGGAAGGTGAAAACTGGAAAGTTGTTGACGGTATGATCGAGTTCGACGTACCCGCAGCGGAAGCAGGTCAGCAGGATATGCTGGGCTTTGCCGCTGAACCCATCGACACAGTACGCGTCGCTTTTGTAGGACTTGGCGCACGCGGTTCAGGAGCTGTTGAGAGATACACCTACATCGACGGTGTGAAGATAGTAGCCCTCTGCGACAAATATCCCGAGAAGGTCGAGGAGCAGCAGAAAGTGCTTGCAGATGCAGGTCTGCCCGCAGCCGCTTCTTATTCCGGCGAGGACGGATGGAAAGAGATGTTCGAGAGAGACGACATCGACCTTGTATATATCTGCACCAACTGGCAGATGCACGTGCCCATGGCAATCTATGCGATGGAACACGGCAAGCACGTGGCATGCGAGGTTCCTATCGCATACACAGTGGAAGACTGCTGGAAACTGGTGAACACTTCAGAGAAGACCCGCAAGCACTGCATGATGCTAGAAAACTGCGTGTACGACTTCTTCGAGATGACAGCCCTCAACATGGCACAGCAGGGCCTCTTCGGCGAGGTAATCCACACCGAAGGTGCATATATCCACAACCTCGAACCTTTCTGGGACAGATATGCCGACAACTGGCGCATGGAGTTCAACCAGGCGAACGGCGGTGACGTATACCCCACCCACGGCTTCGGTCCCTGCTGCAACGTGCTCAACATCCACCGCGGCGACAAGCTCGACTATCTGGTATCCATGAGCACCCCCAGCTACAACGGCAAGGCCCGTGCAGAAGAGAAGATGGGCGTTGACAGCTATGCCTGCGGCGACCACCAGGTCACCCTCATCATGACAGAAAAGGGCAAATGCATGGAAGTGCAGCACAATGTCTACACTCCCCGCCCCTACAACCGTATGTACCAGATCACCGGTACCGAGGGATTTGCCAACAAATATCCCACCCAGGGCATCACACTCCGCAACAAGAACATCTCCGATGCAGTGCGCTGCGGCCACGAGAGCATTGACGAGCACTCATTCGTACCCGACGACGTGTTCCAGGCCATCATGGCCGAATACCAGCACCCCATCCACAAGGAGATCGGCGAGGTAGCGAAGAAAGTGGGCGGCCACGGCGGAATGGACTTCGTAATGGACTACCGCCTCATCTACTGCCTCCGTCACGGTTATCCTCTTGACGAAGACGTGTATGACGCAGCCGAATGGTGCTGCGTAGGCGAGCTTTCTGCAGTATCAGAAGCGAACGGCAGCATGCCCGTACGCGTTCCCGACTTCACACGCGGCAACTGGAACAAGCTTGACGGCCTGAAATTCTGGCACGAATAGGTTCTTGCCTTCAAATGAAACGGTTTGTTGTCATCATGTGCCTCCTGCTCGCCTGCCGAGCGGGATATGCACAGTAGCATACCATCAAAAGCACATTCCTCTCCTTGGGCCACAGGAAGCTTGAAGATATGCCATGAATGGGCTTCAGCATCAAGCCAGGATACTGCTTCTGACCCGGTCGGGCATTTCATTGAACATGAATTTACCAATTATTCAGTATGTGTGGACACTGGCCCCACGGGCCGCGGGGAGGAAATTGATGCCCCACCAGCATATCTGCAGGCAGAGAAAGGCCAGCACAAGCAGAAACAGCTCGTATTCATAGCCGTATCCATCATCTGAGGCAGATTTGCGGGGCACGCGCCTGAAATGCAGGTAGCACAGGTACAGAAGCCATGTGGCGGCTGCCCAGGTCTCTTTAGGGTCCCAGGTCCAGTAATGACCCCATGCCTGGTTGGCCCATAGGGCGCCGAAAAGCATCCCGAAGGTCATGAACGACACACCCACCCGCACAAGGTTGTCGCAGAGCAGTATCTCTTTGCAGGTTACCGCATCACGCTTTATCCACAGCAGATACACAGCCATCACGAAAGAGGCGCCCAGGGTGGCGTATGCAAACATGTACACTATCACATGCGGCGCGAACCAGGGGCTCTGCAGGGCCGGGACAAGGGCCGCGGAGTGAATCTCGGGTTTGAGTATGTTTATGAGTGTGAACACCGTGGCCATCACCGCGGCGAAAGTAGGAATCCATCTGTAATGCTGGCGGATGTATGTCACAAGCCCCACCACGGGAAGCAGGAAGGCATACCAGAGGCGGGTCTCACCCATTGTCCTCAGCACCGGGCGCTGCAGCTCGACCCACATTCCCGCTATGAAAGAGCCAAACACCAGCAATCCTGCAGCAGTGAGGGCAACAGCAGCCTTGCGGCGGCCGCGGAGTGCACATACTGCCCCGCCCCACCACAGAAGCAGCGCGGCAACGGCAAAATATATGAACCAGCTCCAGCTCATGCTACATCGCAGCCATGACCAGCACCTCGGCCAGCAGAATTCTCAAAAAAGTGGCTATTGGATATACAGTGGTGTATGCCACCGAACCGTGTTCGATATTCGACATGGCATTTACCTGCGAAAGTGCCATAGGATTTGTGTAGATACCGGCCACACAGCCCATCGTGGTGAAGAAGTCAAGCTTCATCCACTTATACATCACAACCGACGCCACAGCTGCGGGGACAATGGTGAGGATGAACGCCCACAGCAGCCATACATATCCGCCGCCCAGCAGGGTTTCTACGAACTTCGCACCGGAAAGAAGCCCCACACATGCCAGGAACAGGGATATTCCCACCTCGCGCAGCATGAGGTTGGCGCTGCTTGTGGTGAAAGTGACCATCTTGTGCGACGGTCCGTAGCGCCCCAGCAGTATGGCCACGATAAGCGGACCGCCCGCCAGGCCGAGCTTCACCGGATAAGGCATGTTCGGGATGAAGATAGGGATCGAGCCCAGGATCACACCCAGGAAGATTCCCGCAAAGATGGGAATGATATGCGGAACGTCAAGCTTCTTCATGGAGTTGCCCAGGATATCAGCCACCTTCTGGCAGGCCTCTTCGCGCCCCACAACGGTAACACGGTCGCCCACCTGCAGTATGAATCCGGCAGACGGCACCATGTCCTTGCTCATGCGGGTGACACGGGTCACATTCACATCATAGAGATGTCTGAAGTCCAGGCTTCTGAGCGACCTGCCGTTGATTTCAGACTTGCTCACCAGCACACGCTTCGTGACAAGCTGCTGCACTTCGGTCTCCCATATCTTTGCATCGATATGCACCTGCTCGCCGAAAAACTCGACCAGGCGCGCCTTGTCTGATGCGGCGCACACGATACGCAGTATATCACCCTGGTTCAGGACGCTTTCCGGCTGGACCGGAACCACCTTTCCGGAAGTCTGCATTATGCGTGTTATCACGAAATGGCAGCCTGCGGCATGTCCGGCATCCTCGCAGCTGCGTCCGAAACGCCCCGGCTCAGTGACCTTCACATTCAGCAGCCCCGCATCATCGGCCGAAGAAGCCTCTATTATCCGCTGCTCTTCCTTCTCTGTATCCACCTTGAAGATGTTCTTGAAAAGCATTATCGTGAGAATCAGGCAGATGACACCCACAGGATACGCAATTGCATAGCCCATCGCCATTGTGGGGACCACCGACGGCTCCACCTCCGACATTATCTGCTGCGCTGCACCGAGGGCGGGCGTGCTTGTGACAGAGCCCGAAAGGACACCTGTCATCACCGCCACCTTCTCGCCGCTGAGGCCGGCAAGGAGCAATGTAAGCCCGGAACCCAGCAGAATGGCCGCCACAGCCACCAGAATCAGCTTCACGCCACCTTTGCGGAAAGACGAAAAGAAGCTCGGCCCCACCTGCAGTCCGATACTATACACAAACAGCACCAGGCCGAAGTTCTTCACGAACTCGGCCATCTCGGTGTTGATGGTGAACCCGAAATGCGACATCGCGATTCCCGCAAAGAGAATCCAGGTATTACCCAGTGAAATATTGCCGATCTTTATCCGTTTCAGCAGCAGACCGACAGTTATGGCAGCGGCAAGCACCAGGATGGTGTGCGCGATGCTGTCATTCAAAAACAAATCTTTAAGCCATTCCATATTGCCGGACGTAATTTCTGCCGGCAAATATCCTCAAAATTCAGCGAACCGCCAAAACTAAAGCTTCACGAAGATGTTGCCGCAGGCGGGAACAGTATATTCCTTCACTTTCCTTGAGAGAGGCTCTTCTATGGCATTAACCACGCGGAACCTGACGGGTCTGCCGCCGGCCCCCACAATGCTGAACTTCTGCTCAGTGCCGGAAAGCTCGCGCACCTCCATCACAAGACGGCGGTCATACTGCGAAGGAGCCACGTTAAGCACCACCACATTGCTGTTGGTGCAGCTGAGCATAGAGCGGCTTGAGGGCTGCTTATTCGCACCGGCGGCAGCCTTTCCTGCAACAGGCATCACTCTGGCGCAGACAGGGACGCGGCGCCCCACGGCATAGCGCAGCGCATCGGCGTCGGAATTGCCCTTCATGGTGGTAATATCGTACGTAAAGGTGATTTCACCTCCCTGCGAAGCCACGAAATTGGTGGTCCAGTAGTTATTCATGACCCATGAATAGACGTATGGATGTTCGTAAGTCTTGATATACTGGAACGGACCGTCGAGCAGCTTGCCGAACATGATGATGGGCATCTGCACGCTGGTCATCACGGTCTGCGAACCGCCGTTGTCTACTTTCACGAAGTTCTGCAGGGTGTTCCATTCGCTTGACGACCCCTCCAGCTGGTTGACACCCGGATGGACCGTGCCGCCCTGGGCGTCGAAAGAGAGGCAGTCGCTGCCGCCCGCGAAGGGCATCGCCACATAGAGTGAAGAGGGGTTCTCTTCGGGAAGGCGGCGCAGCGCGTAGAGCAGCTCTATGCGCGGGCTGTTTTCATACAGGCGGAACTCTATCCAGGCACCTCTGTTGTCAAGCCCTTTCAGCTTGCCGTGCAGGGTGAAGATGCGGTAGAGCGGGCCGTATCTCACATCGTCGTATGTAATGTCGGTGAGGCCGAAACGCTCAAGCCCCTGTGAATCGGTCTTCACCAGCTGATATCTGTCCTGCAGGCTTTCGTACAGCAGCGCCCCGAAGCCCCAGCCGGCCCCGTTGTCTACCAGTTCTCGACCGGTGGACTTGTCTACAATGCTGCTGATACAGCCGTTTGCGGGATCTATCTTCACACTGTACCACCTGTTGTCCATGGCGAACTTGTCGGGCTCGGGAACCGCCGGCCTTGCACTCTGCGGTTCATCCACATATATGCTGTATGTGCGGTAGCCGAGTGCCGGGACATCCTTTGCATAAAGTGCGTAATAAGAGCCTTCGTTGCGCGAACGCAGATACTGGTGCAGCACCTCGTTCCCCTCTTCGTCGCAGATCTTGAAGTCGTGGTTGCGCGGCACCACAACCTCATCGATATAGACCTCTGCGTATGAGTCGCGCTGCCATGCCAGAGGGTTGAAAAGGGTGATTGTGGGAACATCCCCGTGGTTGACATACGACTGCAGGTAGCCCGCCGCAGTCTCCATAAGCAGGCGTGCGTCGCGCTGTGCGGTCCACGAGAAGGCGCCCTTGCTCTGGAACTGGATCTGGGAGTTCCAGCATGTGGGGTCCCAGATGCTCTCGGCTGCACCGAAAGTGTGCTCGTCGTAAAGTATCAGGTTATCGTTAACATCTGCTATTACATTCTCTGTCTCCTGCGGGATATCGGATCCGCAGAGCTCTGCCATCGAAAGCAGACCTTCGGCAGCAATGATGTCTGCATGGGCCTGGCGGGCCACAGCCGTCTCGCGCGCTGCCGAACCGAAGCCGTCGGTCCACCAGTCGGGCCAGGCGGTGCGGTGGGTTGCTATCAGGCTCTGGTCCTGCTGCCCGATATAATGGAAGAACTCGCTGGGAAGGGCGAACTTGAGCTTGATGTTGTCGTGGGTTTCGTTCCACTGCTTCACAAAGTCGCTCACGCGGTCGGTAGGAGGCGCATTGTCGGTGTCGGCACCGGCAAACTGCACGCCGAAGGCATCGAAGGGATAGCCGCGGCTTTCAAGCGACTTGAGGAAAGTGGTTGCGCTCTGCTCCACTTTGGCTTCGTCGCAGAAAGGAATGCCCCACCAGATGCCTGTGACATAAATTTCCGAGCGGTATGCCATAAGGCTCTTGCCCGACGGCGACTCCCAGTTGAAGATGGTAGGCTTGTCGAAGGGGGCGAGGGACTTGTGGATGTTCTCTCCCATCCAGAGATATTTCACTCCCAGGTCTGAAAGATAGTCGGCAAGGCACCACGCAATGCCGTTAACATCGTTCTGCATGGCCAGTGTAACAGGGATTCCATGCTCCCTGATGGTTTTCAGGGGCTGCAGGAAGTAGCGGAGCGAGTTTTCGTCAACCACATCGGCCATGTTGAACGCCATTGCAGTGACCTCTATCTGCCCGCGGCGGACACAATCCTTGAAACGCTCCACCTGCTCTCTGGGTCTGGTCTTGAGATATTCAGCGGCGACCCAGGCCGATTCGCAGGTCCATTTGAACTTGCAGTCGTCGGGATAGTCCTTTGTCTTGTCGCAGTAGTCGAGCGCATAGTCGATATACCTCATGTGCTCCGAGATTATCTCGTACTGCGGTTTCGTATAACCGATATCGGTGTGTGAATGGTGCACCAGATAGAGTGTCCACTGGCGGTCGAGCCCTTCCTGGGCAAAAGCCGCAAGGCTGAGAACCAAAGCCAGAAATGCAATGCTAAATCGTTTCATCTTTCAGGAAATAGTGAGTTTTGTGGCAAATTTAGGATTATTTATCTCATTTGTGCACCACAATCCAAAAAGTTTTTACATGGGGCATTTCTGAGTTTTATTATTAAATTTGATGTCTGTCATATGGTCTTGACCCGCACTGTCTGAGCATAATCAATGAATACCGCGGTATGCTGCCCGTTTATGAGCGGCTGCAGGAAAAGGTGGTGGAGATTCTTTCAAAAGAGACGAAGGAACTTGGTGTGGAGGTAAACTGCCTCGAGTCACGCATCAAGACAGAGGAGAGCCTGGCCGGCAAACTGGCGGTCAAGGGTTACAAGTACTCTTCGCTCAGCGACATAACCGACATCCTGGGCGCACGCATAGTACTGTTCTATGCCGAGGACATGGAAAAGATCGCATCCATGCTTTCCTGCTGCATGGCCATTGACTGGAGCAGGTCTGTAGACAAGCGCAAGGTGCGCAACTTCGACAGTTTCGGATATGTTTCGGTCCACTATATCTGCCGCATTCCCGAATCTTATTACAGCGACCCGGACTGCCCCGAGTTGAACCAGATCGAATCGGCCGCATTTCGGGCATCAACCAGGCAGAGGTGTATGAAGACTCCATGATGCCGTTCTTCATTCCGCTTGTAAAGCTTGGTTTCAAGACTCTGGGCGACATCGAGGCCATGCGCAAGGAGTGCTCCGACGACGCCTACCGCCTTGCCGTCCACTCTCTTGGCAAGACAGACTATGACATCATCACAGCCTCAGTTGCTCTCAACAATCTCTGTGTTTCATGGATAATAAGGCATGGCGGTGCCGAAGCAGAACTCACAGAATTCTTCTCGCGCCTGCGCCGTGGCGGCAAGCCGGCGCAGTCTGCAGCAGAAGAAGTCTTGCGTCACGCCAGAAGCATAAACATGATCGGGCAATCACGCAATTCATAGAAAAGTTTCAGCGAGCACATCCATTGTCTTCTGTTTGCGTCATCAGGCTATGGTATTGTCAATGTATAGAATGAGGCACCGTAGCCGGCCCACAGACCAAGCCCCCCGTCGATGTTGGAGCATATCTGCCTGGTGACAGGGAACAGAGGGTTGCGTGCAAGCGTGAGGATCTCCTCATAGTCACACCAGTATCTATAGGACATTCCGTCCATTGAGCAGAATTTGATTCTGACCTTGTCGCCAGAGTGGAAGAATGTGTCGTAGTTGCTCCATTTCTGTGTGGTGGAAGGTAATATTTTTATAGTGCCTTCTGCATTTATGTCGGAGTTGTCGAAGTTGCCGAACAGCGAAGGCATGAAGATACTGTCCCTGCCCTCAACTTTGACGAATACTTTGTAATATGTACCGTCCTCCGGAAGACCTTTCAGGGTGGCTACTATGTCGTATAGAGTATCTGCACCTTTTGCTTTGACAGCCCGGATATTCTCCAGCCCTGCAGTTCCAGGGATTGACGTCTGTGCCGTGACGCTCTCACCATCGGAGTACACGTTCAGTGTGTATCTCTTGCCAACCTCACCGCGCATCCTTGAAGTAGTGTATATGAAAGGAGGAAAATATCTGTCATCACGTTTTCCTATGAGCACCTCTTCCTTCTCACCGTCATTGATGCTTACTCTCGCCCAGTTTTTGATGTGCTGGTTCAGATCCCGCTTCGATATTTCCTCGGTGTTGACCTGAAGGGTCGAACTGACCATCACCACAGGATAACCGTCAGCGTCAATCCATCCGTCAACGACAAGCCGTTCACTTTCAGCCGGTTCATATGTAGAGCAGGCCGACACGGCAATCAGGAGCAATATTGGTATGAATCTTTTCATTTGAATTTGTAGAACAGGCTGAGTGATGGAATGAAACGCATGAATGACCGCAGATAACCATATCTGAAACCATCTCCGTTGAAAAACAGCCGGTAGCAGAAGTCGTTTTCCCTTCCCAATGCGTTGTAAACAGACAAATTAATTCCACCGGTGCCGTCAGGCGTTTTAATGCGGTTCCATCCCGCCGACAGGTCAAGGCGGATATATGGACGCATCCTTCCGGAATTGTGTTCTTTGAAACTTGCGATAATCTGCCCGGATGAGATGTAAAGAAAGTCCGGGTGGGTTACAGGTGTGCCTGACGCCGCCACAAATGTTCCTCCGAAGTCCCAGGCATTCAGTTTCCACGCCAGCACTGCATCTATTTCGTGCGGCCGCTCATGGTCCGCCGGATAGAACTTGTCAGATGACAACGCTTCGAAATGACGCAGTGCGCGCGAATATGAATAGCTTATCCATCCGGTCAGCTTTCCTGTCCTCTTGCTGGCCATCACGCTCGCGCCATAATTGAGCCCCGAACCTTTTAAAAGATTGCTGTCAAGGTCATAGGTGACGTTGAGTAGGTCGAAGATTGTCCCTCCATAGCCTATCTGATTCTTGAGAGATGACGCATATACATCAAAGTCGAGTCTGTACATTCCGTGAGCCAGGTCGAGTCCATAGGCTATATTGCCACACAATGCCGACTGCGGGTCAATGTGTTTCCCTGCAAGGAACCGGAATTCCAGCGGAAGACCGATGTTGGAAAAGCCCGTCTGGAATATATTCTGATGCCGCAGCGACACCCCCGCCTGAATCTTGCCGTATCCATGAAAGTTCCACGCTGCCGAAGCATGCGGAGAAAAACGGATGTAAGTGCCATTGTCAGGACTGACATATATCGGAATCCAGGCACCAGCCTTCCAGGTGAACCTCAAGCCACTGCTGCCCGAAAAAGATGCCCCTGGGACAATCTCGATGCCCCGTTGCACCTCCATCCCGGTTATGTCTGTAATCTTACCGTCAACAATTGGGCACTGTGGGACAACCCTGTGAAGAGCGGCATCCAGTCCGGCGCTGAAGATTTCCTTTCTCCATCGTGCCTTATACCCGCAGGACTCTATCGATGATGGCAGCTCTATATTGAACACATCCTGATCAATTGCCCCGGTGCATTTGTATCTGCTGTAGTATGCCCTCTGGTCAAGTGCGTATCCTTGTTCCTTGTGCTGCCAGCCCGCCGTTCCGATCACATTGCCCCATCCGGCCCCTACTTCGGCTGATGTCGCAGCATCATGCATCGCGCCTGTATCCTTGCCGCAATAGGCATCGACCCATATCCTGTCACTCTCTGACGGACGGTATATCCATGAGAGGTTCATGTCACCGAATGAATAGTCGATATGATTTCCGTCGACAGTCAGCATGTTTCCATATATCCTGCTCAGGTATGAGCCTCGTCCGGACACCAACAGGGAAGACTTGTCTCCTGTCTTCATGCGGAGTGTCCCCTCTGATGTTATCAGACCGACCGAAAACTCGCCCGAATTGTCCTCCTCTGGTTTGTCTGGCAGCGTCATGTCCAGATTGCCGCCAAGCCTTGACGGCGATACGGGATGCAGGTCAATATCTGCAGAAGGATAGTGAGTGGCGTTGAATACAGAGAATATCCCGAACAGATGGCTTGCCCCATACACGGGAGCACCGTTGAGAGTGATGTCATTGTGCGAATCTTCGCAGCCCAGCATATGCACCCCGGCATTCGGCTCGGCACTGGTTGTCACACCAGGCAGAAAGTTGGCATAGTGGAGAGGATTTGCCGAGCCCAATACTTTCGGGAGGAGGGTCATCTGTGTCATGTCCCATTTAAGAGTGCCTGCCGTGCTGCCCTTTATCTGCGACTTGTTCCTTACTGCAACCACTTCAGTGCTGTCGATCGACAGTAAAACATTATTGGTCTGCGCCGTTGCTGTCAGACTTGTCAACAAGACCGACAGCAACAATGCAGACCAATCTGCCGCAGTATGAAACCGCATCAGTGTCAAGTGCTACATGATGTCTTAAGGAAGCATGCGTTCAAATCTGTCGACCAAGTCTTCGAAGACTCCGATAACGCGTCTGAAATCAGTGTCATTGAAGTACTCTTCAAAAGAGTATTTTGATTTGTCGGCGAACTGGATGATTGGAATAACTTCGCTGTCACTGTATCCCCATTCGTTTATTTCCCCGATCATACCGTCAAGAAGCATAGATGCCTGACGTTCCCTCGTACCGAAATAGACACCGAGGTCGATATAATTGTTGGCTTCATCGATAAATCCGAGACATTCCTTGTCCGGCTTGCCTTCATCGCATGCTTCGTAGAATTTCTCGCAGCAGTCCTCGACAGCTATCATATCCACGCTGCCGCTTATCTGAAGCTGCCCGATAATATCAACACCCACATTGATCTTGTTCATCTTGACATCGGTTTCAGTATGTGTGAACCCTTCTTCTTCATAAGTCTTTTCAGTGAACTTAAATCCGCCTGTGGTAGCTGTTACAGTGGCAACGTTCAAGTCTCCTTTCCTAATACTGAGGTGAAGAGCGGCCTCGTTCTTCTCAAATTTGATCTTGTCGCTGCAGAATGTATATCCGGCAACGTCAACTTTCATTGAGATGTTTGCCATAGCTTTTTCAAGAAGTGCGCTTTCCGGGTAGCTTCCGGGGAATATCACACCGTTGATATCAGCTGAAGCCTTCACTTCTGCTGAAAGCACGGTCTGACCGGCGTCAACGATGGTAACGGTGATTGTTTCTGGAATTACAAGGTCGATTTTTTCCTTTATGACCTGATCCTCATAAACTGTAGTGTAATAATCTTGGTATGTCTCTGGATCCCATCCCATCCAATTATGGTAACTGTATGTATTGGAGCTCTCATTATCAACCAGTTTAACAGTCGTTGTCTTTGATGATTTGTCAAGAGTCAGCACGCAGTCTTTGCCGGAGGCATCAGGCACAATGATTACAAGGTTAGAAGCATCTTCGATTGTCCATCTGCCGTTCTTGAGTGAGTACTTGCCGGTAAAGGGAGCAAGAGAGTAAATCCAATTGGCATCATAGTACTCTGTCCTGTATTCATCATCACCCTTGAACTGTACGTCTGAATCATGGTTGGAATATCCGAGCTCGCTGACAGCATCCTCCAGTCTTTCTGCCAGTTCGTCATCAATATCGCACTCTTCCAACTCGCCGGCAATAAAGTCGGCAAGTTCCGAAATCTGTTTGAAATCGTCGGGATTCACAAGTTCCATTGCGCCGACAGCGGCATCCTGAAACTTTGTCTTGGCCTGTTCGGCCGTGTAGAGTTCACCCTTCTTGTCAGGAATTACATCTTCGGGATTTTCAATGTTACCGACTTCTTCACAAGAGAGAGCCAGCACTGCGGTTGCCGCAAGTAGAAAGATCAGTTTTTTCATAAAAGTATTATTATTCTGCCAGGTTAAGTTCTGAGTCTACTCTGCAAAGATAACTATCTGGAATGTTTTTCCAAAAAAAAGTAATGTGGACATATCATACATTTCCTGTCCTTGTTTTGTTGTAAAGTAATCTGTATATTTGGCATCACTAT
>JAGHVP010000020.1 GCA_018064305.1 Candidatus Equibacterium intestinale
GTCGTGACAGGATATTGTGCATTTAGTGCATTCTGCGTGTCACGACTTGCGAAAATGCGGTTATTTCTGCGGCTCGTGACATTCATCGTTACACACATTCGGTAATAGACGCACCTAAAGATCTTCTTGTTGGAGCACAAAGAGCATGGTAATAACAATCCTTAGGACTTTTTGGTCACCCTCTTCGTGTTTTTATAGAGATTATTTCAAGAAGATTTGATGAAGCGGAGATACTTGTACCTTGCCAGCGCCTCAGGTTCCTACATGCAATGTGGAAAGATATAAGATAGCAGCCCCCTACCGCCTCTTCAGCTTCGGGAACATGTGTCTGATGCGTGTCAGGGGTCTTGGCAGGGATGAGCCTGCACCTGCCCCGCCAGCAATCACGAAAGTCACGGCCAGCAGGATCAGCACAATGCCTGCCGCCTCGCGTCCGGTCATAGATTCGCCGAACAGCAATATACCCATTATCACTGCCGTAAGCGGCTCCAGCGCGCCCAGTATGGCCGTAGGAGTGGACCCGACACGCTGGATTGCCGCAGTGGTGCAGAAAAGCGAGACTGTGGTAGGTATGGCAGCAAGTGCCAGTGCGTCAAGCCACATATACCACTTTGTGGGCAGCGTGAGCTCACCTGCAACAGCAATCTTGCCGGCAAAAAGTGCGGTTCCGGTGCACAGCACATAGAAAGTCACTGTGAGAGTGGCGATACCGGCTATCCTCCTGCTGTTGACACCTACCAGGTACAAGGCATAGGAAAGTGCCGATACAATCACCAGCACGGTGCCCACCAGGCTCAATGTGGTGCCGCTGCCGGTGTTGTAGAGCAGCATTATGCCGCATGCAGCCGTAAGTATACATGCCACGGTGGTCAGTTTCAGTTTCTCCTTGAAGAACACCGCCATTATCACCGCCACCATTATGGGATATACAAACAATATGGTGGAGGCAATGCCCGCCGCCATATACTGATAGCTTTCAAAGAGTGTAAGCGAAGACATTGTCATCATTACGCCGAGTGCTATGAGCGCCACTATGCTGCCCTTCGGCACCTTGAAGCTGCGCCCGCGCATCACAATCATGAATGCCACAATGACCATGGCGAATCCATACCGTAGGAGCAACACCGAATCAGGATTCATCCCGTCGGCATACAGAGGCAGCGCGAACGTGGGGTTCAGGCCGTAGCTTGCCGCAGCCGCAGCCCCAAGCAGGTATCCTTTTATCTTTGAATTCATGGCGGCAAAGATAATGCTGATGAGTATATTTGTAACTAACTTTTGTTAACTTTATGCTTTGATAACTGATATCTCAATTTAACAGCCTGACTATGAAATCTCTGTTTTCCAAAACGGCCGTACTGATGCTGATTGCCGGCATCGCTGCACTTACGGCCTGCAAATCAAATGTTGTAGAACCTGCAGCGCTTACCGATGCGCTGGATGATGCCGCCTGGGATGCCTCACAGTGGATATCTGTGGTGGATGCACCCGTTGTGGAAGGAATCATTCCCGACGGTTCGCGTGCTGCCGACGGTGCCAGCTGGTTTGTTGCAGCAATCTGCAACGAACAGAAAGTGGTGGATGCAAAATGGATGACCACCGCACTGGGCGTATATGACATCTATGTAAACGGCAGGCAGATTGGAGAAGAGATTCTCAAACCCGGCTTCACACATCCCTTCAAGACAAAAAGGTCTTTCACCTACGATGTCACCACAGCTGTGACGACTGCCAAGGGAGCAGAGAATGTGTTTGCAGCACAGGTCACTCCGGGATGGTGGGGCGACAAGATCATAACCCCTGCAGGACATAATGGAATGATAGGGCGCAAATGCGCCTTCAGGGGCGTGCTTGAGCTTACTTTCGCCGACGGAAGCAAGAAGCTCTACGGCACTGACACTGAAAACTGGAAGGCCGGCATAGCAGGTCCTGTCAAGCATGCCGCAATATTCGACGGAGAGGTGTATGACGCACGCGAGCCCATGGGCTACGACACTCCCGACGCACTTTCAACTCCTGAGGTGAACACCGAGTTCAAGGGTGTTATACTCCCCAGCAACGGAGCAGAGATATACTTCCGCAAAGATCTGGCACTCAGCCCTGTAATGGCATATACCTGGTCTGAGGCGGAGGGCGCTTCAGATACTGAATACGGCAAGGTGGTGGTCAAGAAGGAATTTGCAGAAGGTGAAGACCTTGTTGTATGCCCCGGCGAGAATCTGGTGGTTGACTTCGGCCAGAACTGCTCGGGCGTTCCTTCATTTGTATTCAGCGCGAAGGAGGGAACCACACTCACATGCCTTCCTTCAGAGCTTCTCAACGACGGCAACGGTGCGCACAGCCGCGGCATGGACGGACCGGAGGGCAGTATCCACCGCCGCAACCTACGCTGCCCGGGGACAGGCATGCAGCTGGAATATACCTTCGCAGCCTCTGACAAGCCCGTTGAGTTCACCCCTCAGAACACATTCTTCGGCTACCGTATGGTTTCAATCACTGCAACCGATGAAGTTGTGATAAAGAGCATCAGGACCATCCCCGTCACCTCTATCGCAAAAGATATGGAGACCGGCACCATCACCACCGGCAACGAACTTGTCAACAAGCTCATTTCCAATACAATATGGGGGCAGCGCTCAAACTATCTCTCTGTCACCACCGACTGCCCGCAGCGTAACGAGCGCCTCGGATGGACAGCAGACACCCAGGTGTTCGCTGAAACAGGCTCGTTCTTCGCCAATACAGACAGGTTCTTCCATAAGTGGCTGCAGGACATGCGCGACACCCAGAGCCCTCTCGGAGGTTATCCCGGAGTTGCGCCCTATGCACAGTATGGTGCAGAAGAGAACAACATGATGCGTCTGGGCTGGGCCGATGCAGGAATCATCGTTCCCTGGACAGTTTGGAAACAGTTCGGCGATAATGAGATAGTAGATGAAAGCTGGGAGTCGATGGAACGCTTCATGAACCATATCAACGATACGAAATACGACCACGTGCTGCTCAGCGCCGAGAACGGCAACTACCAGTGGGCCGACTGGCTCAGCTACGAGCCGCTCGAGAGCTGCGGGCAGAAAGCTTTTGCAAACGGAGCCCCGCTTCCCGACGCAATCAGCTACTGGAACTACCTCAGCGCATGCTACTGGCTCTCCGATGCCGCAATGATGCGCGACATGGCAGCCGCAACGGGCCGCGACGCAGCAAAATATGAGGCTATGGTGCAGGATGCAGGTGCATATATCAAAGCAACTTTCCTCAATCCTGACGGAACTTTCAAGACCGGGATCCTGAACACTATGCAGACTCCCGCCCTCTTCGCCCTCAGGAACAACCTCGTGGAGGGGCAGGCTAAGGAAGATATGGTTGCGCGCCTGCGCCAGAACTTCGAAGAGCATGACAACTGCCTCCAGACAGGCTTTCTGGGCACATCCATCCTTATGGCAACCCTTACCGACAACGGAATGTCTGACATCGCATACGAGCTGCTCCTGCAGCGCAGGAACCCCAGCTGGCTCTATTCAATCGACAACGGCGCCACCACAATCTGGGAGCGCTGGAACAGCTATATGATAGAATACGGCATGGGCCCCGCCGGAATGAACAGCTTCAACCATTATGCATACGGATGCGTCTGCGAATGGATATGGGAGACAGCCGCCGGCATTGCATCAGACCCTGCCGAGCCCGGATTCAAGCACATCATCATGAAACCCGTGCCCGACAAGCGTCTCGGCCAGCTCTGCGCGGAATACAACTCTGCAGCGGGCGTCATCAAAAGCGAATGGAAATATGAAGGCGGCGAGTGGGTCTGGAGTTTCACCATTCCCGAAGGCGCCACAGCAAGTGTGACACTGCCCGGAGAAACCGAAGCAAAAGACTATTCAGCAGGAACTTATACACTTAGGAAATAAATCTATCATGAAGAAAATACTGGTTACACTGGCCTTTCTGGCCGCTTCTGCAGCTGTCTTCGGACAGGACAAGACAAAGGTTGACCCTGAAACAGGATTCCCCCTCCCTCAGGAGATGGAACATGCAATGACAGAATTCTGGAACCCGCAGCCCAAGGTTGTGGAGCCCGGTGAGTATGTAGGCAACCCCGCCCCGAGCGATGCCATAGTGCTGTTCGACGGCACAAATCTGGACGCCTGGCAGTCATACGACGGCAGCGATGCAAAGTGGGAGGTGAAAAACGGCGCGATGACAGTGGTGAAAGGCACCGGTGACATCCGCACAAAGCAGAACTTCGGCAGTTTCCAGCTCCATATCGAATGGCGCGAGCCCAGGAATCTGAAGGGCAGCAGCCAGGAGCGCGGCAATTCAGGCGTATTCCTGCAGGGCATCTACGAGGTGCAGGTGCTGGATTCATACAATAACCCCACCTACAACAGCGGCGGGGCGGGCAGCATCTACAAACAGTCGGCTCCCATGGCAAACCCCACCCGCAAGCCGGGGGAATGGAACGTGTATGACATAATCTACAACGCACCCGTGTTCCATGAAGATGGTACATACCGTGTATATCCCACTGTAACAGTACTTTTCAACGGTGTACTTGTGCAGAACAACACCCGCATCAACGGTACCACAGAGTGGATAGGCCTGCCTGAGGTAAGGCCCCACGGCGACGGCCCCATCATTCTTCAGGACCACGAAAACCCCGTGAGCTTCCGCAACATCTGGATCCGCGAAATCAAATAGTGCGCATTACACATGGACAGGATTCTCCGGATTGTTTCATGCGTATTTGTCATGCTGGCAGCAGGCATGCAGCCGGCAGGTGCCCAGGACGAAAAACCATCAGGCAGGATAGACATCTACCACGAGGCGGCAGGTGGCTACGGATACCTGCTGCATGATGGCGCCGATGTCTCTATCTGGTGGGCCGAAGGGCTCTACAAGGTGATGCAGGACACCCCCACCCCGTCTGCAAAGAGCAGGCAGGTGGCTTTGAAGTCTGCAAGGGGCGAATGCGAATCGTTCATACTGTGCTGCGGCCCAAAGTGGATATCACAGGCCTTGACATCTCTGTATCGGACCTGCGGTGCGGCAGCAGTGCCGTTGAGGCAGGCAGCCATGTGTGGGTGCGTCTGGTGGAATATGTGGACGTCACCACACCGCTCAACGAGTACACCTTCGCGGGCATGTGGCCCGACCCTCTGCCCCTTTTTGAGAAGGGGATGAAGCTGGAGGCCGGGCGCAACTATGCTTTCTGGATTACGGTAGAGACTCCGCGCACGGCAGAGCCGGGGATATACAAAGCCACTGTGAAGGTTTCTGCAGACGGCTTCTGCAAAAAGTTCAGGCTCAGCCACAAGGTGTGGAGCTTTGCCCTGCCCGACACCCCGTACATGCGCTCGTCAATGGCTGTAGGGCTGTCTGACATATCCCGCTTCGAAAATGTTCCGGGAGGCCGTATGGGCGAAGTCTATGACATCTACATGGATTTCATGTCCCGCTACAGGCTCACTCCGCACAACAGCCTCCAGTCACCGATACACGACCGCAGCACTGGATTCTCGTGGGATGGTACCGGCTGTTACGACAGTGTATGCAGCCACAGCGGCCGTTATTCATTCCGGGTCGAGGACGAGTGGGACCGCGGAGCATTCAATGCGCGCACCCTAAGGGATGTAAGGCTGGATGGATGCCGCAGATTCACTTTCGAATGCGATTACCGCTCTACATCCGACTGCAACGGCACCGCGTTCGAGATAGTGCTCTCTGATGCGGCGCACCGTCACATCGGCTACGACGGATTCGTGTGCCTGCGCGACTCTCTTGCTGCCGGCGGGCAGTGGAGCAGAGCAGAACTGACGCTGCCTGAATTCCCTCAGGAAGCCGCCTATCTTGGGCTGAAGCTCTATCCGTTCGAGACCGGCCGGGATCTCCAGCGCACGGGTTATGCCTGGTACGACAACCTTCATATCCTGGATGCAGACGGCCATGACATCCTTGAAGGAATCGGTGATTTCGAGATAGACCTTGACAAAGTCACCATCGAATACGATTTCACCGACTTCATAGCCACAGCCGCCGAACAGCTCGAGAGCCATGGCTTCAATGCCTTCAACTTCCGTCCCGAAGGCATAGGCACAGGCAACACAGGTTTCATGCTGCGGGGTATCTACAAGTGCTTCAAGCAGGGAACGCCTGAATACGAGCAGCTTATCGGCCAGTATCTCACCCAGCTGCAGGATGGGTTCGAGGCTGCCGGAGTGCTGGGAAAGGAAGTGCTCTACTGGTTTGACGAGCCGCGTGCAGAACAGTATCCGTTCGTGCTCGAGACAGATGCCCTGATACACAGATATGCCCCTAAGCTGCACACTCTCATAGCAGAGCACCTCTATCTCGAAGACCAGCCTGCCATCTGCGATGTTTCGTGCCTCAAGTGGAACTATGCTCCACAGCAGAAGATAGACAAAGTGCTGGCCGGCGGAGGTGAGGTGTGGTCATACATCTGCAATGAGCCCAAACCGCCTTACATCTGCCAGATGATAGACTGCGAAGCCATCAATATGCGCATGTGGCAGTGGGGCAACTATGCCAAGAAGATCACAGGCAGCCTTCTCTGGCTCACCGACTACTGGTACAGTGAGCCGCGCAGCAGGCACCACGCCAAACCATACACTCCTCATGACGGACCTGTAAAGCCTGATTTCAGCCAGGTGCTGCAATACGGGGTCCCCAGAGGGGACTTCGGAGACGGAGTGCTGTTCTATCCGCACAACACCGACCCGAACGACCAGTTCCGCCCTACATATGTCTGCGAGCCTATACCTTCGCTGCGCATGGAAATCCTGCGGGACGGCTTTGACGACTACGACTATTTCATGATGCTGGAAGAGGCTGTGGCAGATGCTCCCGCCGGCAAGGCGGCACTTGCAGCCGAAGCGGCAGAGCTGCTGCAGATTCCTTCAGAAATCTACCGGAATGAATACACCTTCACCAAGGATCCGCTGCTGCTGCTCGAATACCGCAACCGTATCGGCGAGTATCTCGACAAACTGTACTGAACCGCCTTTGCGCAGCCGCTGCTGGAGCCTGTCTCTGTCGTGTGCTCTGTCACGACTGCCAGAATTGAGGCAGAACTTGCGACTCGTGACAGACAAAAGCTTGATTTGGGCGCTTTTCGTGTCACGACTGCCAGAATTGAGGCAGAACTTGGGACTCGTGACAGACAAAAGCTCGATTTGGGCGCTTTTCGTGTCACGACTGCCAAAAATGAAGAAGAATCCGGCACTCGTGACAATCATAGGATAACAGCACAGCGTTTTATCTGGGCAACACTCGGAAGTCCGGCATTTCTTCCAAGCATTGCGGAGATTCTCCCGCTCTTGAAATCGGAAAAGATTCTATTTCCAAGAGCCTGCCTTTCAGAATCACTCAGTTCATAGATACTCATCCTGTTCAGTCTGGACAAATAATATCCGTCAATCAGAGCACATAGCTCAAGGTCAGTTATGTTATTCCTGAAATGACGGCCCGTTTCGTTCTGCAGGAGCTGTGGCATCGCCTGCCTGTAGCAATCGGGTTCAATTACATCCAAAGTTATTGGCGGAAGTCCGTTATCGTCGGTCATCTGCTCTTCTTTCCATGTATCTGAACTGACACGGTTCATATAATAGAGGAAGGATCTGGGTGAAATGAATAGTTCTTCAACATACGATGTATCAATTACATCTTCGCGAAGAAGCAAGCCGTTTCTGTTCATTCTATAGGCATCCGGTAATTCCCGTTGCGGACAAGGAAGATATCTGCTCATGCGTGACCTTCCAAGAATATCATAGTTTTGTGTTTTCCCGAGTTTACTTTGAAAGATGGTATTGACACTGTTATGTCTGTATCCGAATGGTGATTCGGACAGTCCGTGATGCAGCGCCTGACGAAACACATAGCTGAGCATTGACAACGAGTGCTGCAGTCCGTCCACTTGCAGAAAAAATGCAGTCCGCTCACCTAATCGTCCCCTCCGGCCATACTTATAGTTGAAGTAACGGGCATACGGATAACGGAATCTCGTAAATGCCAGCTGTGCGTTTTCTGTAATAATCCCAAAGTGGCAGTGCGTCGTCATCTCACTGTCTGCAAGTGGACGGCTGTCGGTCTCGAGACAGGCGACTGCGAAACAGTTGAAAGCATAATTGATGTCTTCTTCACAGCGGAACATGACCTCTTCGTGTGAAGAGAATGAGATATGACATAGTTTCCTCATAAGCGTAATCGTTTTAAGGCCGGACTCTCTACAGACCGGCATTTCACATTCAAAATTGCATATCATCACGCCTGATGGAGAAAGGGACACAGACATCCCGGCCAGAATGGTCTGCTGAGCTTGCTAATACATAATCAACGCTCGGCGCAATATTACGAAACAAAAGTATGTATTCTTTAGCAACGGAACAAACTATTTTCATACTGTCACGACTGCCAGAAACTACGCAAAACTTGTGACTCGTGACAGACAAAAGTCTGATTTGAGTGCTTTTCGTGTCACGACTGCCAAAAACCAGGCAAAACTTGGGACTCGTGACAGACAGGAGTTGCTGGCGGCGTATCTTGCGCTGCGGACAGGATGTGGAAGGTGCCCGGTATGCCCTATCTTCGTCCGAAATTGTAAGTCCAGGTCAAGCTGGAAGTGAACTCGACCTTATGAAATGGGTCGCAGATGACTCCGGCACCGATGTCGAACCTGCGCCAGCTCAATCCGGCAGTAACAGAGCCGACAGGGCCGAAGCAGTTCTGGTTTTCCACATTCTTGCCGAGTAGTCCGGCACCGATTCTGGCGTCGGCATAAGGGGTGAGCGTTTTATCAAGCATGTACCATCTGGCATCGACGACGCCGGCAAAGGACGTGAGACCTGAGAATGACAGAGCCTCTGCAGTAAGGGAGAAATGTTTGTTGAACTGGTAACCGAGACCTATTTCAAAATTGGCAGGAGCGCCTATACCGATACGTCCAATAGTA
>JAGHVP010000065.1 GCA_018064305.1 Candidatus Equibacterium intestinale
TTGATTGTGTATGCACCCGGCTGGGAGCATGAAAACAGAGCGGTCATAGATGCCACTGCTGCGAGAATAAATGATTTTTTCATATCTATTTGACTTTAAACTCTTTGATTTTCATCTCTTTCAGCACTTCGCGGGTCGCCTCGGGACAGTTTGTGGTGATCTGGTCTACTCCAAGCTCTATCAGGCGCTTCATGGCGTCGGGGTCATCTATTGTCCAGCAGTTGACTGTCATGCCGAGAGAATGGGCCTGCTCTACATATTCGGGGTGTTCGTCAAGAAGGCATCCCTGGTGGTAGTCGATACCTGTAAGACCTCTTTCCTTGCACTGGGCAGGGGTGACATCAGAACCCAGATACTGCACATCGAAACCGGGAGCCAACCCTGCGTACGCTGCGCAGGCCTCCATACTGAAGGATATGAAAGTTACACGCGAAGGGTCGTACAGGCCGTGCTGCTTTATCAGTTCAAGGCTTTTCTCCACAGCCGCGCGCTCCTGCTCCGGTGTGCTGTGCGCCTTCAACTCCAGCACCATGGATGTGCCGGCTTTCTCGAACTGTGTGAGATATTCGTCAAGGGTGGGCATCCTTTCGCCGTTGGGAAGACGGTATCCTTCAAGGTCCGACCAGTTGCTGAGGCAGAGCGCCTTGCCGTCGGCTGACCAGTCGTGGAACACCACCATCTCGCCGTCAGCGGTCATTGTGACGTCGAATTCGCTGCCCCATACCTTGATGTCCTGTGCAGCCTGCAGGGATGCGATGGAGTTGTGGCTCTGGCCTCCCTGTCCGCAGTTCCAGTAGCCGCGGTGCGCCACGATTGCAATTTCATGTGAAGGACGGCATCCCACAAGAAGGAAGGCCGCCAATGCAGCCAACATTATTTTTTTCATAGTTGAATCGGCTATATTTGGTTATCGGGGCGTAAAATTATGAAATATTCACTAAATTCGTGAGCAAATTTTAAGACCATGAAAAGAATCATTGCATTATTGAGCGTGTTAGTTACGCTGTCGGCATTCGCCGGTGAAAGGGAGTATATCTGGCCGAAAGGTCAAATGCCTGATGCTCAGCAGCATCAGATTGCCGCTATGACCGATGTGTCAAGGGTTGAGGGGTTCAAGCCCGACAAGTGGAGAAAACCTTATATCGAATGGTACGATGCACCTGCCGCAGAAGTTGATAACAAATGCTGCATGATTCTGATTTCAGGGGGCGGTTACATAAGCTGCTGCGACGTGGAGCTGGTTGCTGCATGGAGCAGGCGCCTCACCGAACTCGGCTTCCACTGTGTGAATTTTGTGTACCGCACCCCACGTCCCGAAGGAATGGAGATCTACCAGAGCGCATGGGAAGACGGTCAGAGAGCTGTAAGGATGGTGCGCAGCGAGGCTGAAAAGCGCGGTTTCGACCCTGAAAAGATTGGAACCATCTCAATGTCTGCCGGTTCGCATCTGGCACTTCTGCTCGGTACAAGTTCGCAGACTCCCGCATACGAAAAGATTGATGCACTCGACGAAGTGCCCTGCCATATCAACTGGGCTATCGTGAATGCTCCGGCATACGCACTTTCAGACGGTGATATGGGAGACCCCAACCACATGCAGGGCTACGACGGCAACTATATAAAGCTGAACAGCTGCTTCAAGTTCGACGAGAAGACCTGCCCCATGAGCCTGCACCACGGCGGCCTCGATCCGTATTCTCCCATCGCGTCGACCCAGGTGTACCGCGAGCTGCGCCGCAGGGGCATTCCCGCAGAGCTGCATCTGTATCCCGACCTGGGGCACTGCGCACCCGGCCTTGAGAGAGGTGTGGAGTTCATGCGCCAGATGGGCTTTATGGGAAAGCTTGAAGAGCCGGTAGACCTGATGTCACGTTTCCAGACCGACGACAACCGTGCAGAGAACATCCTCGAAAAGGTATGGCCTGAAGGAAAGACTCCCAACTACCAGGAGCATCAGCTTGTACCATACATCGAATGGCATATCCCTGCAGTTAAGACAACCGATGCCATACAGATTATCTATTCTGGCGGAGCATACGTAGGCAATGCCACTGACAGCCATGAGGTTGCGGCTGCCCGCCGCTATCTCAACTCGCTCGGAATGACAGTTGTTACAATGATGTACCGTACACCGCGTCCCGAAGGACTGCCCAAGCATGTCACAGCATGGCAGGACCTGCAGCGCGCCATCCGCATCGTGCGCAGTGAAGCTGCAGAGCGCGGCCTCGATCCCAACCGCATCGGTATCATGGGCAGCTCGGCCGGCGGACACCTCACCCTGATGGGTGTGACTTCGTCGCTCCACAATTCTTATCTGCCCATTGACGATATAGACAAAGTTTCATGCTCTGTCCAGTGGGGCATCGGTATCTATCCTGCATACGCCCTTACAGACGGCATAGACAACTGCAATACAAACTGCGGAAACAATGACAGCGATGTGCTTGTTCCCGAATTTTCATTCGACCTTGCCACAGCTCCCATGCTGTTCATACATGGCGATGCAGACGGGTATTCTTCAATGGCATCTGTGAAGATCTGGGAAAAGATGCGCGCCATGGGCATCCAGAGCGAGCTGCATACACTTGCCCTCCGCAACCATTGCTTCCAGTTCGCTGCAAATCCAGGCACGGGAAGCTACACCTGGCTCGACCGTATCTGGGAATTCCTGACTGCCAAGGGCTTCAACAAATAATATAAGGCATCCCGATGAAAAAGTTTTCTTTCCTTGTGCTGCTGCCATTTGCTGCGGCATGTGTGTACCAGCCTCTTTCCGATGCCGGCCTGATGGAGCTGCCGGCAGTGGAGGAGGGGGATATCATCCTGGAGCATTCCGGTTATATCTCTTCATACGACGCGGCTTCAAGAATCCCTGAATGGGTTGCATACGAGCTTACTGCCGATGAGACAAGCGGTGATGCCGAGCGCGGCGACCGCATGTTCATGATGGACCCTTCATACAAGAAGACGCAGGCGATGCGCGAGGATTATTCCGATTCGGGCTGGACAAAGGGGCACATGGCGCCTGCGGCCGACTTCCGCTGGGACTCGGATGCCATGGGCGAGACATTCTACCTTACCAATGTGTGCCCTCAGTCTGAAGACCTCAATGCGGGTGACTGGGAGTATCTAGAGCGCCGTGTGCGTTACTGGGCCAAGGAGTATGGAAAGGCATGGGTGGTCTGCGGCCCTGTCATCGGACAGAACCGGTATGGTACCATCGGGCAGCACAAGGTGGTTGTGCCAGATGCATTCTTCAAGGCAGTGCTGGTGCACACCGGCTTTGCATATTCTGCAATCGGCTTTGTGATGGGCAACGATTCTGAGCGCTACTATCTAAAAGACTGCGCTGTAAGCATCGACGAGCTGGAAAACATAACCGGCCTGGATCTTTTCCCGACCCTTGACGATTCTTTCGAAGAAGACGTAGAGTCTGCCTACAACCCAGCCGTCTGGTTTGACTGATCCCTCCGCGCCAGCGGAGCGGTCCAAGTGCAGCGCTACTCGCTGTAGTCGAGCCATACTTTCATGCGGCCGGGAGTGCGGTTGGCCCATGAGTAATATGGCACGAGAGTGACACCTTTGTCAGAAGTGATACGGGTGATGCCGCCTAGAAGGTCGGGGCAGTGCTCGGCAGTGAAGCTGTCTCCGGCAGCTGCGGCTACATCTTCAAAGCATGGGTTGTCCACCTCTTCGACACAATACACCAGAGGCCCGCGGCAGACAGCGCGCTTACCTTCATCTTCCTTAACCCTCGGGTCGGCGGCCACAACCTCCACCGGCATGTCCATGCTTACGGTAATCACACTGCCAGCCTTCCATCTGCCTTCAAGCTTGGCATAACCGTTGACGATCTCCGGCTCTACGGCAGCTCCGTCAACCGCAAACGAGATACTCCTGCACCACGCGGGAACGCGCAGCATCAAGTCATCTTTTGTGGCATTGTTTACAGTAATCTTTACCGTGCCGTCCCACGGATAGTCGGTCTCCTGAGTGATAGAGACCTTCTTGCCCGATTTGGTGAGGTCGGCAGTGCTGCCGGCATAGAGGTTCACCCAGATTGCATCCTTGGAGGTACCATAGATATATCCGCCCACAGAAGGAAGGAACCTGCAGATCTGGCTGGGGCAGCATGCGCATCCGAACCATGCCTGGCGCAGATGGCTGCCTGTGGATTCAAGCGGGTTGACATAGAAGAAACGGTCGCCCGACAGAGACACTCCCGCAAGGGCACCGTTATAAAGGCAGCGCTCCATCACATCGGCATACTTCGCATCGCCGCTCATCTGGTTCATGCGTGAATTCCACAGAATCATGCCCACAGAAGCACATGTCTCGCAATAAGCTGAAAGGTTGGGAAGGTCATAGTCTTCGGTGATGCCCTCGTTAGAGGCAGACTGGCCTATGCCGCCCGTGATATACATATTCTTGTTCACGACATCGTCCCAAAGGCGGTCCAGGGCATCGAGATATGCCTGGTTCTTCGTGTAGCAGGCCACATCGGCCATTCCGCAGTAGAGATACATCGCGCGCACCGCGTGTCCGCAGATGTCGGTAAGCTCGGAAACAGGCACATTGTCCTGGTAATAGATACGGGTGGATTCGCCTGGATTCTCGTTGCCGCTGTATATGCCATGTCCGTGACCGCGCTCTTCCAGCAGCCACGACGCGAAATCAAGATACTTCTTCTCGCCCGTGACGCGGAACAGCTTCACAAGGGCAAGCTCTATTTCTTCGTGACCAGGTACCCAGTCTTTTCCTCCGGGACCTATGACAGTCATGGTGTAGTCTATCATCTTTCTGGCAACGTCAAGGAAAGTGGTCTTGCCCGTGGCCTGGTAATATGCTATGGCCGCCTCTGTCATGTGTCCGGTACAGTAAAGCTCGTGCTTGTCCATATCGGTGAAGCGGTCGTTGGGACGGGCGAGAGTGTAGAAGGTGTTGATGTATCCGTCGGGCTGCTGCGCGGCTGCAATGCGTGCGATCCAGTTGTCGCACTTCGCCTCAAGTTCCGGGTCGGGATGCTGGATGAGCGAGTATGCAAAGCCTTCGAGAGCCTTGTAGACATCAGAATCATCGAAGAAGATGCCTTCGTGCTGACCTCCACCTGCGGCAACCTTGTCGAAATTGCGCATGCGGCCGGTCTGCACTTCAATCTGGTCGATGCATACCGGTATGGTTGCTGTCTTATGGGAGTCCAGGCGCGGTGCCCAGAAACTGTCATTTATCCTGACCTGTGAAAAATCGACAGGCTCGATTACCTTGCTGCCTGCCTTTGTGCCGGCGCATGATGCCGCCGTCAGCACCACTGCCGCCAGTGCTGCCGCCTTTATGAGTCTTTCCATATTATTGAAGCTTGAATATCAGTGCGTCACCTTTCTCTATGTCGTAGAAGTGCAGCCCTTTTGAGGCCTTCACCTTCCTGCCTTCGTGGTCTATCTGCCATACATCATCTGCAAAAGAGATAGATACGGCAGAATCTTCAAGGTGCGAGCGGCTCACCACCATCAGGAAGCGTGACTTGCCGTTGGCTATGTATGATACAAGAAGCGGGTCGCGGGTGTCGATGCACTTGACCTGGGCGGGCAGAAGGGCAGGGTCGTATGCCACTGCTCCCCTGGGAACGTCTGTCATGTGGCCGACCCACTGCACGTCGCAGCCGTCAAACACGAATGCGCGGTTCTGGATCTCTTTCAGCGCTTCCTGGACTACTTTGTATGAGCCTTCCGGATTGATGTTGCCGTTGTAGTCGAGAGGCCAGTGGCCTGCACTCTCTACTCCTCCTGTGGATGCCCATGTGAAATGCTGCAGGCATTGCGCGCCGTATGCCAGGTTGGTGTAGTGCTGGAGCCTGAGGGTGGCCATGTTGGGGGTGGTCTGGATCATGGTTCCGATTGAATTCGAGAACTTGCATGATGATGCGTAGGCCCAGAGAGGCAGCCCGGCCTCCTTGGTATATTCCATCATTTCTGTAAGGGTGTTGTACCAGCCGTCCATCACGCCGCTTTCCAGACACGGGTATTCGTCGAACGAGACAAAATCAGGATTGATTTCATTGATGAAGCGTTCTACATATTCCTTGTAGGTGTCGGTCTTTGTAGAAC
>JAGHVP010000181.1 GCA_018064305.1 Candidatus Equibacterium intestinale
TGCTTTTGGTTCCCACTGTCGGGGCCAAGCTGCAAAATGGGAACGTTAAGGGTGTGTTTTGTTCCCATTCACGCTGCCGGCCGGGGAGGCATATTCCGTGCTCTATGATACCCTCCGACACGCTGCCAGCCGGCGTCCGCTGAACAATAGGGCGAGGTAGGTGAAGAGGCCGTTGAGCATGAGGAGCTCGTAGCCGAGGGCATAGTGCAGGAAGTGGGTGCTTGCCCACTGGATGCCGGCGCAGAGCAGGGGCGAGGCCACTGCGATGACGGGGACAAGGCGGTCGTTTACCGGTCTGTGGGTGGTAAGGCCGAAGGCAAACAGGCCCAGCAGCGGCCCGTACGTATATCCTGCAATGACATAGATGGCGTCGAGCAGGCTGGTGTTGTTCACCGCCTTGAGCACCAGGACAATGGCTAGCATCGCCAGCGACATGGCGATATGCACGCGGCGGCGCAGCCCACCGTCGGAAGGCCGGCCGAGGATATCCACGCAGAATGAAGTGGTGAGGGCAGTCAGGGCCGAATCGGCGCTTGAAAACGATGCGGCAATTATCCCAATCACAAACAGCAGGCAGGCCGCCTTGCCCAGATATCCCTGCGTCGCAAGCATCGGCAGGATGTCATCGTTGGCGGCAGGCAGTGCCACGCCGTTTGCCGAGACAAAGGATAGCAGTAGGATGCCCAGGCACATAGACAGCAGATTTACCGGCAGAAAAGCGAATCCGTAAGTATAGATATTGCGCCTGGCATCTTTCAAACTGTTTATGCTCAGGTTTTTCTGCATCATGTCCTGATCCAGGCCCGTCATCACCAGAGCTATGAAGATGCCGCTGAAGAACTGCTTGACAAAATGCTGCTTACTGCTCCAGTCACCGATCTCGAACCAGCGGAAGTGGGCGTCGTGGCATACCAGGCCGGCTGCTTCTCCGGCGCCGAGTCCCAGTGCGCGGCAGGCCTGCACTATCAGCAGGACCATTGCGCCCAGCAGGCAGATGGTCTGGAACATATCGGTCCAGACGATGGTCTTGATGCCGCTGCGGCGGGTGTACAGCCATATCATCAGCAAGACAAATGCGGCAGTGAGCCAGAAAGGCACATTCCATGAATCCAGAATGAACACCTGCAGGATCAGCACCACCACATACAGCCTGGCAGCAGCCCCCACGATTTTTGAAAGCAGGAAGAATGACGCCCCGGTCTTGTATGACCTTGCCCCGAAGCGTTGCTTGAGGTAAGTGTAGATACTTGGCGAATCCAGCTTGAAATAGATTGGCAGCAGAATCTCTGCAATCAGGATGTATCCCACAAAGAATCCGAGTACAGTCTGCATATAGAGCATGTCATTGCTGCGCACCATTCCAGGCACCGACACAAACGTCACACCGGAGAGCGATGCCCCTACCATGCCGATTGAAACCACAAGCCAGGGCGAACGCCGGTTCCCCCTGAAGAAAGCCTCGTTGTCGGCACCTTTCGATTTCTGCAGCCACGACACCCCCATGAGGACGGCGAAGTAGCCCAGCAGAAGACCTATTACCAGCAGAGGATTCATTGTCTAAGGATTGATGATGCCGCAAATTTAAAATAAATTGATAATTTCGCGGCTTGTATGAAACGCTTTGCATTATCACTTTTACTTGCCCTGTCGATGGCAGGCGCATGTGGCAGGAAAACAGCAGAAATTGTCAATCCACTTGATATCAAAATGGGCGACCCTTACGTGCTGCTTGCCTCTGACGGATATTACTATATGTACGGAACCACCGACTCCGACAACGGTTACAGCGCATACCGTTCGAAGGACCTGGCCGGCTGGAAAAGTGTGGGAGTAGTCTACGAAGGTCATGCAGAAGGCTCCTGGACCGAGTCGTGCTTCTGGGCACCCGAGGTATATGAACGCGATGGAAAATACTATATGTTCTTCAGTTCAAACTGGAAAGATAACCCCACCAATGAATTGGAAAACTTCCGCATAGGAGTGGCTGTGGCAGATTCACCTGCCGGTCCTTTCAAGGACATGTATAACAGACCTGTTTTCGATCCGGGTTATCCGATAATTGACGCAGATGTCTTCTTTGACGAAGACGGCCGCTGCTACCTCTATTATTCGAGATGCTGCTACAAGCATCCGGTGGAGAGCGAGGTGGCTGCATGGGCGCGTGAACAGGGAATGTATGATGAAATTGAAGAGAGCTGGATTTACGGCGTTGAGCTCAAGCCTGATTTCAGCGGAGTGGAAGGAGAGCCGGTGATGCTGCTCTGCCCTCCTAAAGAGATGTCCGACGCCCAGAGTGAGTGGGAGAGCCGTTCTGTGACTTGCGGAGAGGCAAACCGCCGATGGACCGAAGGTTCGTTTATGATAAAGAAAGACGGCACATATTATATGATGTACTCGGCCAACTTCTTCGGTGGAGAGAATTATGCAATCGGCTATGCCACTTCAGACTCTCCGCTCGGCCCATTTACCAAGTCGGCCGACAACCCGGTGCTCCAGAAAAACACTGCCGAGGGTGGTGACATCACCGGAGTGGGGCATAACAGCGTGACATGGTCGCGCGACGGCCGCACAATGTACTGTGTCTTCCACGGCCGCACATCTGCCACCGGCGACGAAAGGGTAGTGTTCATCACCCCTATGGATATTACTGACGGCCGTCTTTCAGTATCTTTGCCATAATAACTATAAAATCTGAATACGATGAAAAAATCAATCATTTTATTACTTTCTCTCTTCATGATCCTGTCTGCATCAGGCTGCACCGAACTTGGTCTTGGTGGTGACTCTGTTTTGAGCGTTACAGTTAATGATATCACATCTACAAGTGCAACTTTATATTATGATGTGAAGGATTTAAGTAAGCTTACAGCAGTTGAAGTGGTCGTGACCCCTTGTGACGAAAACGGAGACGGACTTGTGGCAGGTTTTATAGTTGACGAACTTACTAAAACTCAGTCTCATACATTTGAGGGTGGATTCAAGGCTGACCCCTCCGCTGATGCAACCAATCTGACTCTGACCTTCAATGACCTTCAGCCCGGTATTCGATATATATTCAATACCACTGTCACGATTTCAGGTATAGATTACACACGCGTAGGAAACTTCACTACTTTAGAGTAAGACTCTGCCATGATACAGTTCCTGCACGAGTTCAACAATTATCTATATGCCTATGTCCTGATAGTGATCCTTATCGGGTGCGGTCTGTATTTCACCATCCGCACAAGAGTCGTGCAGATGAGGCTTTTCAAAGAGTCGTGCAGGATGCTTGTGAAGAGCAACGACGGGCATTCCGACAAGAAGCACATTTCCAATTTCCAGGCTTTCGCACTTGCAGTGGCAAGCCGCGTGGGTGTTGGCAACATCGCTGGAGTTGCCATAGCAATGACAATAGGCGGCCCCGGTGCCATCTTCTGGATGTGGATAGCAGCAATGCTTGGCGCTGCAACCGGCTATGTCGAGGCAGTGCTGGCCCAGTGTTACAAGCGCGAAGATGAAACCGCCTTCATAATACTTTTCAGCGGCATCGACCTCACCGGCGGAGTTACAGGTATCGAGCTTGCGCAGCAGGCGCTTGAGAGCCAGCTCGGACCGGTCGGAAGCATTTTCATTACAATAGCCCTGGCATTCTTCGTGTTCAGCACGCTCATCACTTTCTATTATTACGGCGAGGCAAACCTCAAGTTCTGCACTCAGAAGAAATGGGCTGTGCCGGTGTTCAAGATTCTGGTGCTGGCCGGCATCAAAGATCCGGTTTTGAAAAAATGGTGGAAATAAGCCATGAAAAAGAAACATGTACTGATTATAACTGCGCTGCTGCTACTGACGGCTGCAGTGTTCTGCCTGGCGTACCTCCAGAGACGTGCAAATGTGGCAGACATCATAAGCGACGAGGCAGAATGGGACTTGAAGGATGCTGCCGCAGCCCACATGAACTGCTACGCCGACATCATCAAATTCATAGTAGAAGGATATGTGGACGGATGGGAGAAATACAGACCCGAAGACAAAGGGCTCAGCCCTGTGTATTCATACTCGTCGGAATACGCCGGTCATGCACTCAAGGACATTGACGGCGACGGGGTGGAAGAGCTCATCCTGGGCGACCAGTTTGAAGACGGCAACTACCAGATCTACGATATATACTCCA
>JAGHVP010000003.1 GCA_018064305.1 Candidatus Equibacterium intestinale
GGTTGACATTGCGGTAAACGCAAGTCAACCACGCCGGTGCCTGTGGTCGGATGCCTGACTCAAGGCTGTTGCGGCATTCACGGTCACCTTGTGCTCGTAGCAGGCGAACATCCTGTCTACAGCCTTCTTGTCCTTCACTTTCGAAACAAGGCTCACCGCCGGGACCAGTATCAGCCCGAGAACCATAGCTAGAACCCCGGCATTAATAGGGGAGGTGAAGAACGGACTGATGAAGGTCTTGCCGGTGAAGGTGCAGAACATACAGAGGCACATCACAACGACACCCGCTGCAAAACTTACCCAGGCTGAGAGAGTGGTGGCGCGTTTGCTGTAAAGGCCGTAGAGGAAAGGCGCAAGAAACGCCCCTGCAAGCGCTCCCCAGGAGATTCCCATCAGCTGTGCGATGAAAGTGACTGAACTTCTGGACTGGACCACGGCAATGACTGAAGAGACGGCGATGAAGAAGAGAACAAGAAGTCTGATACATCTCAACTGAGCCTTTTCATTCATCTTTCTGCGGTTTGCCGGAACAATTATGTCAAGAGTGAGCGTCGAGCCGGACGTGAGCACCAGAGATGAAAGCGTCGACATCGAAGCGGAGAGGACGAGCATAATCACTATGCCGATGATCACGTCCGGAAGAGATGCTAGCATTGACGGGATAATGCTGTCATAGACAGGCGCTCCGGATGCCGTGTATTCGATGACATCGCCGTACAGACGGCCGAAGCCTCCGAGAAAATAACAACCTCCGGCAACGATGAAAGCGAATGCGGTTGAGATGACGGTTCCTTTGGTGATGGCCGCTTCATCGCGTATTGCATAGAACTTGCCCACCATCTGCGGAAGCCCCCAGGTGCCGAGGGAGGTGAGCAGTATCACGCCGAAGAGATAGAGAGGCTGCGGGCCGAAGAATGAGACAAACGCCCCGTTCAGAGCAGGAGCACTTTCAGACGGAATCTGCGACAGCTGCGAAACAGCCTCCGTAAAGCCTCCGTTGCCGTTCAGGACCGATATGATAACGGCCACTATTCCCAGGAGCATTATCATCCCCTGAATGAAATCATTCACCGCGGTTGCCATATAGCCTCCCACAAGAACATATATGCCTGTCAATACCGCCATACCGATGACGCACCAGACATAATCCACGTGGAAGGCCATTTCAAAAAGACGCGAAAGCCCGTTGTAGAGAGAAGCGGTGTAGGGGATAAGGAAAACGAACACTATCACGGAAGCTGCAACCTTCAGGGCATTGGAGCCGTAACGTCTTCCAAAGAAATCCGGCATTGTGGCGCTTCCCAGATGACGGGTCATCAGCCTTGTGCGTCTCCCGAGCACGCGCCAGGCCAGAAGCGATCCTATCAGGGCGTTCCCGATACCTATCCAGGTGGCCGAGAGCCCGTATCTCCAGCCGAACTGACCGGCGTAACCGACAAAAATCACGGCTGAGAAATAGGAGGTGCCGAAGGCGAATGCTGTCAGCCAGGATCCCACGTTGCGGCTTCCGAGAACGAAGCCCTGCACGTTGCCGGCACTTTTGCGGCAGACGATTCCCACGCTGATCATTACAGCGAAGAAGGCGAGAAGGAGAAAGATTTTCAGGAACATATCGGTTTCAAATCTGTTTTGATTGCCCTGCTGCGGCTGATCTGCAACTGCAGCTGCAACAGCGTCTTACAGCTTCACATCGACAATCTTGCCAATGAGGCTTCTGTCGTAAGGGCGTTCCACTTTGATATAGTTGTCAGTGTAGCCGAACATCCTGCCGCCGATGACCTTGCTCTCGAAGAGAACAGGAAGGGTGCGGCCGGAGTTGGCCCTGATGAATTCGGAGTGCAGCCTGTCGCACAGAGCCTGCAGCCGCGCTTCCCTTGCCGACTTGACGCTCTCCTGAACCTGGTCGGTGCGTGCCGCTGCAGGAGTGCCCCCGCGCCTTGAATATGGGAAGAT
>JAGHVP010000177.1 GCA_018064305.1 Candidatus Equibacterium intestinale
GTGAGAATCTCTGCAGACAAGATGAAGAAGAACCTGCCCGTGAACATGAAGGTGTGGGACTTCGAACTGCCGAGAGTGCCCAGCATGAAGTCTGACGTTGGAATCGCCACCAGCTGGATATATAGTTTCGAGAACATCAAGCCCCAGCATGAGGCCGAGATGGATGCCCTTATCAAGAAATTCTTCGAGGAGCACAAGATCACGATCCGGTACGCAGCCCCCAGCTTCATTCCTGCCAATATCACAGGAGTCGACTGGAAGGGCGGACTGTTCGACGAGTTCGACAAGGCTTCGGGCAATTTCTCTATGAGGGTTGAGAAACCTATCATGTGGGATACGTTCTGCGCTTCGCCCATCGAGCCTGTAAAGGTTTCGGCAGACGGAAGCTACACGATTGCCGTGGATTTCAAATATGACCAGCCCGACAACGGCGCTGCAGTAAGGATCGAGTGCCTTGATGCTGCTGGCGGACAGATTGAATGGGATGCATACGAAGAGCAGACAGTGATTCTGTCAGAGGCTGCAAAGGAAGGGGAGTGGTGCCACGCCATCGTGGACCTCAAACCTTTCCCGAAAGGGACAAAGGCGGTGAATATCCAGCTCTGCCCGTTCAATGCGGCGCCTTATTACGGCCGTATGGGTGTGGCAAGATACGACAACCTCAAGTTCTTCGACCGCGCAACCGGTGAGGACCTTCTCTGCGGCAAGGGCGGTTTCGAGGTGGATTTCAGCAAGATAGAGATGCACGTGGATGTGGATGCTGTGGCTTCTGAGATTAACAAGATGCTTGACACATACGGCTTCACAAATTACAGCCTCGGACTTGACGGTATCGGCAGCGGAAGCGCCAAATATCAGATAGAAGGTGCAATGGCCGGTTTCCAGTTCGGCACTAAGCAGTATGAGACCTTGATGGAACAGTATCTCGCCCAGGTCCAGGATGGTCTGGAGCGCAACGGACTTCTGGGGCGCGAAACAATCTACTGGTTTGACGAACCCTGGGAGTTCCAGTATCCCTTTGTGGAGAAATACCACAAGATGATGAAGAAATATGCTCCCAAGATCACTACTTTCCTCACAGAACACCTGTATGTGCCTGAGTATAACGACTGCAACGACATCGCCTGCATGAAATGGAACTTTGCGGTGCAGAGCAAGATAGACGAGATGGCGGCTGACGGCCGCGAATGCTGGTCGTATATCTGCTGCGACCCCCGCGCACCTTATATCTGCGAGATGATCGACGCCGATGCGGTGAACTTCCGCGTATGGCTCTGGGGTTCGTGGATGAAGAACCTGAAGGGAGTGCTGCTTTGGCACAGCAATCACTGGAGCTTCTCGGTTCCCGAGCCGCAGGACAAACGCTATGACGACCGCGGCAACCCTGCCCCCGACTTCAGCTATGTGCTGTTCAACGGCTGGGACGCCGGATATGGTGACGGTGTGATGATTTATCCCAACAATCCTGATTACAGTGATAAGCAGACCGAATACCTGATGGCTCCTGTACCCTCGATCCGCCTCGAGATAATGCGTGACGGTATAGAAGACTACGAGTATTTCGTGATGCTCAAGGAAGCCATAGAGAACGCACCTGCATCAAAGGCTGCCATCGCAGCCGAGGCAAAGGCGCTGCTTGAAGTCCCCGCTGAGATATACACTAACGAATATACCTACAGCAAGGATCCCCTGCCGCTGATCTCCCACCGCAACAAGATGGGTGAGTATATCGAAAAGCTTAAGTAAGACTACAGAGTCTTGAGAATCTCAATGAACTGCTCCATGCCCTTTGTGGCTGGGGCAGTTATTTGTTTGCAGTTGGGCAGCCCGGTTTCGATGGACGCCACATCCTCAACGTTGTAGTTGTCCCAGAGACCGTCGCTGTCCCTGAATGTGCGGATGCCGCTCTAGGCGCTTACACCTGCACCCGACAGAATCACTAACTTTTTCATTTTCGGAAATGTCTATACGAAATAATGTGTGTGGAGCCAGTGCTCAAACAACGGGTCGATGAAGGATGCGCGGTCATCTTTGTCAAAGGTCACCACCTCTTTCTTGTAGACAGCCTCTTTTACGCGGAATACATTTGCCGAACTATTGAGCTTGTATTTCCTGAGTATTTCCGCAGAGCTGAAACGCTCCACTCCGTCGCATACGGCGCGCACGAAGTTTACCTGGTTGGCTGTAAGCTGGCTCATCATGAATCTGTAGCGGCTCTCTTTCTTTGCAAGGAAGTCCTCAATGGCTCCGTCGAGAATTTTTTTGTTGATGTATCCTATCGAGAGGGTGTCGCATGTGGCTGCAATCCTGTTTACAAACCAGGGGAATCCGCGGGTGACCTTCCAGAGCGCGGCGGCGGTGTCTTCTTCGATTACCTTGCCTGTATACATGAATCCGTTCTGAAGGTACTGAACGGTATCTTTCTTTTCGAGAGGACTCACTTCCATTGTTTCAGAGAAAGTGTAGAACAGACGGAGGTCTTCAAAGATATATCTCATGCGGTTGTGCTGCTCGCCTGTCACGATGTAGGTGACTCCGCTGTGGTGCGACAGCTCTTTCTCCATCATCTTCAGGAATACCTCGCCCTTCTCAAAATTGAGCAGATTCTGGAACTCCTTGAAATAGACCACTATGTTTCTGCCTGACAGGCTGGCCACTGCGTTGGGCAGGTTGAGCGCAAGGGTGGGGGTGGGCTTGTCGAAGTTTACGTTTAAAGGCATGATGGCTGTGCTGTTGACCTCTTCCACGAGGGGGCGGAACAGGTTGCAGTAGATTTCTGTAAGCTGATCGGCTGTGGTGACATTGAAAAGGTCGATGGTGAAGACTTCTGTCTGGAACCCTTCTCTTTTCAGAAGCTGGAATGCTCTGTCGACAAGCGATTTCTTGCCGTAGCCCGGTGCTGAATATATCACCGTGAACTTTTTGTTCTTGATGTTCTCTGCAAGATGCTTCGCCTCTTTGGCGCGGCTTATGAATTTTTCGCTCTGCGCGATGGTGGTGTAGTCGAAATAAGATGTCATATCCGTCTGAATAAATAACAAATGTGTTACAAAGGTATGGATAATAATTTTGCAATTCAAATATTTATTGTATCTTTGCGTTCCCAAATTTTGATAGACAGTCGATAAGCTATTGAAAAAGAGATATTTAATTCAGGATATCCGCTTACGGCTATAAATTTTTTAAATTTATTCAGATGTACGCTATTGTAGACATCGCTGGACAACAGTTCAAAGTCGAGAAAGGAAGCAAGATTTTTGTGAATCGCCTCGCTGCTGAGGTCAACGCTTCTGTAGATTTCGACAAGGTTCTTCTCATCGACAACGAGGGTGCAGTCAAGGTTGGCGCTCCCTATGTTGAAGGTGCTTCTGTCAAAGCTACCGTCATGGAGCATTGCAAAGCTGACAAAGTTATCGTTTTCCACAAGATCCGTCGTAAAGGTCTTGCAAAGAAGAACGGTCACCGTCAGTATCTTACAAAAATTCAAATTGATGAAATTGCTTAAAACCGTTTAGATTATGGCTCATAAAAAAGGTGTCGGTAGTTCTAAGAACGGCCGTGAATCAGAAAGCAAACGCTTGGGACTCAAATTGTTTGGTGGTCAGGCAGCTAAAGCAGGTAACATCTTGGTTCGTCAGAGAGGAACAGTGCACTATCCCGGTAAGAACGTCGGAATGGGCAAGGACCATACTCTTTACGCTTTGATAGATGGTACAGTAACCTTCAAGAAAACAAGAGAGGACAAATCTTACGTTTCTGTAATCCCTTTCGATGAAAAGGCAGAAGCTTAAGTTCTTGTTTTTTTAGCAGAATAAATGGGTGGTATGTGTGATACCACCCATTTTTTTTATATTTTTGCGCCAAACATTTTGTTCAATTCTATATGGTAAGATTTTTCAGGTATTCGTTTACAATCCTGGCTGCACTCTGTGCAGTTGCTTTCAACCTGTCAGCTCAGGTTTCATGGAGCGCAGAGGTGGCTCCGGCTGAGGACGGCCTCCAGCAGATTGTGGTAAAGGCTTCTATCGAAGAAGGTTATCACATCTATGATTTCGAAGAGTATAAGAACGGTCCTTCGTCAACTTCCATCACATTCGAACTGCCCGGTTCGGCAGAGCTTGTCGGCGGCATCGTACCCTCGGTACAGAGCACCAAAGAGTTCAGCGACGTGTTCGGAATGGAGATCGGCTCATGGAGCGGAAATGTGAAGTTTGTGCAGAAGGTACGCGGCGCAGGTGACGCCAAGGTCAACATAGAGTGGATGGCATGCAACGATTCCGGCTGCATCCCTCCCGATGAAATAACAATTCCCGTGACAATCAACGGTGAGGTTGTGGCTGCACAGACTCCCGACGAGACTGTGGTGGCACAGGCTCCGGAAGAGACGGAAAAGGGCGGCAAGGGCCTTTGGGCAATGATTATCGAGGCAATCCTCTGGGGATTCGCCGCGCTGCTCACCCCCTGCGTGTTCCCTATGGTCCCCATGACCGTGTCATTCTTCCTGAAGGGTTCGCAGAACAAGGCCAAAGGAAAGTTCCGCGCAGCGATGTACGGTCTTTTCATTGTGCTTCTGTATACATTGCCTATTGTGGCTATCATCTTGATTACAAGACTGGTGGGTGGTGATGCCGTTACAGCTGACATCTTCAACTGGCTGGCTACGCACTGGCTGCCCAACCTCCTGTTCTTCGTGATATTCATGGTGTTTGCGGCTTCATTCTTCGGAGCATTCGAAATCACCATGCCTTCGAAGCTCGTGAACGGTTCCGACAAGCAGAGCGAGGGGCGCTCAGGACTCGGCGGAGTGTTCTTCATGGCACTCACCCTTGTGCTGGTGTCATTCTCCTGCACAGGTCCGATTGTAGGTACAGTGCTTATCAAGTCCACAGCCGGTGAGTTCTGGGCACCTATGGTTACAATGCTGGCCTTCTCGCTGGCGTTTGCGCTGCCTTTCGTGCTGTTTGCACTTTTCCCCAGCCTCCTTTCAAACCTTCCCAAGAGCGGTGGATGGCTCAACTCTGTGAAAGTGGTTCTCGGATTTGTCGAGGTCGCACTCGGTCTCAAGTTCTTCTCAACTGCCGACCAGGTTTACCACTGGGGCATCCTTGACAGAGAGATATACCTTGCAATCTGGATTGTAGTGTTCACCCTGCTTGGATTCTACCTCCTTGGCAAGATCAAGTTCAAATATGACGATGATGTCAAGCATATCAGCGTGCTGAGGCTCTTCCTTGCAATAGTTGTATTCTCATTTGTAGTATATATGATTCCCGGTATGTGGGGCGCGCCTCTCAAGGGTCTTTCAGGCTATATGCCTCCCATCGAGACCCAGGACTTTGTAATCGGACGCTACGCACCTGCAGCACAGCAGCAGGCCGTGGGGACTGTTGCCGACGGCAGGAAGTATGCCGATTTCCTTGAGGCGCCTCTCGGAATGGATGCATATTTCGACCTGGGCGAGGCCTCCAAGGCTGCAAAGGAGCAGAACAAGCCTGTCTTTGTGGCTTTCACAGGTCACGGATGTGTGAACTGCCGCGAGATGGAAGCACGCGTATGGAGCGATGCTTCAGTGCAGGAGATAATGAGGAACAACTTTGTACTCTGCATGCTCTATTGCGACGACAAGGCCAAGGTGGCAGACGAGGATGTTGTGACCACCGAGTCTGGAAAGGTTCTCAACACCATCGGCAAGATCAACTCACACGTTGCCCTGTCGAGGTTCAATGTAAATGCACAGCCTTTCTACGTAATCCAGAATCCGGAAGGCGAAGCACTCACCACAAGAGGATACAACCTTGACGTAGAGGCATTCAAAGAGTGGCTTCTTTCAGTGAAATAATTAATCAAAAACATATCATGCTAACACTTAAACTTTTACGTGAACAACCCGATTTCGTGGTCGAGCGCCTTGCTGTCAAGCATTTCGACGCAAAGGAAATCGTAGAGAAGATACTTCAGTCCGACAAGCAGCGCCGTGCTGTCCAGGGCGACCTGGATGCGTGCCTTGCGGCACAGAAGACAATTGCAGCGAAGATCGGTGCAATGATGAAGGCCGGCGACAAGGCTGCTGCAGAAGAGGCCAAGGCAGAGGTTGCCAAACTCAAAGAGCAGTCAAAAGGTTATGAAGAGGCTCTTGCAGCTGCAGAGAAAGAGCAGAACGACCTGCTCGTGCTGCTGCCCAACCTTCCCTGCGCACAGGTGCCTGAAGGCAGAACTGCAGAAGACAACGTGGTTGTGAAGCAGGAAGGTGCAGTTCCTGATCTGAGCGAAAGCAAGCTTCCTCACTGGGAACTGGCAAAGAAATATGATATCATCGACTTTGACCTTGGCGTAAAGCTTACTGGTGCAGGTTTCCCCGTATACAAGGGCAAAGGTGCCAAACTGCAGCGCGCCCTCATCAACTACTTCCTTGAATACAACACAGCAGCAGGATACCTTGAGGTGGAACCTCCCGTAATGGTTAACGAGGCTTCAGGTTTCGGTACCGGCCAGCTTCCCGACAAGGAAGGGCAGATGTACCACGCAACGGTAGACAACTACTACCTTGTGCCCACCGCCGAGGTGCCCGTTACCAACATCTACCGTGACGTTATCCTCTCACAGAAAGATTTCCCTGTGAAGATGACAGCATACACACCCTGCTTCCGCCGTGAGGCCGGTTCATACGGCAAGGACGTGCGCGGACTTAATCGTCTGCATCAGTTCGACAAGGTTGAGATCGTGCAGCTCTCACTTCCAGAGAATTCATATGCTGCCCTCGACGGCATGGTGGCTCATGTGGAAGGTCTGGTGCGCAGCCTCGGCCTGCCTTACAGAATCCTCCGTCTCTGCGGAGGCGACATGAGCTTCACATCTGCAATCACATACGACTTCGAGGTCTTCAGTGCAGCCCAGGAGCGCTGGCTTGAGGTAAGCTCTGTTTCAAACTTCGAGTCTTACCAGGCCAACCGTCTGCATCTCCGCTACCGTGACGAAAACGGCAAGATGGCACTTGCACACACCCTCAACGGAAGTTCTCTTGCACTGCCCAGGATAGTGGCTGCCCTGCTCGAGAATAACCAGAAGGCTGGTGCGATTTTTGTACCGGAAGTTCTCCAAAAGTACACCGGTTTCGATCGCATAGATTAATGGATTCCAAACAGAGAATAATCATGGGAATTGACCCCGGAACTCAGATATTGGGTTACGGGGTCATTCTTGTAGATGACAAGAAATGCCACTATGTGGATATGGGTGTGATAGATCTCAGGAAAGAGACCGACCACTTCCAGAAACTCAAGCGCATCAACTGTGAAGTGGGTGAGCTCCTTGAGAAATATACTCCCGACGACCTGGCTATCGAGGCTCCGTTCTACGGCAAGAATCCGCAGGTGATGCTGAAACTCGGCAGGGCGCAGGGTGCTGCGATTGCTGCGGCTCTTCAGAAAGATATCCCTATCTTCGAATATGCACCCCGCAAGGTGAAGATGGCGATAACGGGGCAGGGCGCAGCCTCCAAGGAGCAGGTTAAGACGATTCTGGAGCGTACCATGGATGTCACCCTCGACATCAAGTTTCTGGATGCGTCAGATGCCCTGGCAATTGCAATGTGCCATTTCTATCAATTGAAGAATCCACTTTCAGATACATCGGCCTCCACCAGCTGGAAAAGCTTTGTTGCGGCTCATTCAGACAGAATTATCAAATAATTGATGAAAACTCTTTTCAAAATCCTCCTTATGCCGGTTGCGGCACTGCTGCTTCTTGTTGCAGTTTCTCCGGCAGCCTACGCTCAGAAATCATTTGAAGTTACAGCAAAGTTCGTGGCAGGTGACACGGGCGCTCCCATAGAGTTTGCAACTGTGTCGATAACCCCGAAAGGGTCTGACAAGGTGCTCTCGTACACCACAACCGATTCGGAAGGCAATGCCAGGATAAAAGGCGTCAAAGCAGGCACGTATACCGTTTCTGCTGAATTGATGGGCTACCGGAAGTTCGAGAAGGAGGTTGAGGTTAACGGTGCCACAGATCTCGGACAGATAACTATGGAGGTTGAATCGAATTTCCTGGATGCGGCAAAGGTTTCTGCCGTCGGCAATTCGATAATAATGAAGAAAGATACCATCGAGTTCAATGCATCTTCATTCAAGACCACCGACAACGACATGCTGGAAGACCTTTTGAAGAAGCTTCCCGGCGTGGAGGTTGACAGTGACGGCAAGATTACCGCCAACGGTAAGGAGATCAACAAGATATATATCGACGGCAAGGAGTTCTTCCTTGACGACCCCCAGCTTGCCAGCAAGAATATTCCCGCAAAGATTGTGGAGAAGGTGAAGGTGCGTGAGAAAAAGAGCGAGCAGGCCGAGTTTACCGGCATCGATGACGGCAACGAGCAGACAGTCATCGACCTGAGCATCATGAAAGGTATGATGAACGGTTGGTTCGGCAATCTGATGGGCGGCGGTGGAACCGACCTCCAGACCGGTGGGGAAAAGTTCAGCGACAACAACGACGTCCGTTTCCAGGGCGCAGGAATGGTTGCAAACATCACCGAGAAGAACCAGCTGGCATTCATCGGCAATGCAAACAATACCAACAACCGCGGTTTCAACGATGTGGCTGGCAGCATGATGGCCGGCATGCGCGGTCCGGGCGGTGGAATGGGACGCGGCGGCGCCGGGATGAACTTTCGCGGCAATGGTATCAACACCTCATATCTTGCTGGTGTGAATGCCAATACAAGCTTCGGCGACCCAGAAGACGAGAACACACTTGCCGGCAACTATCTGTTTACAGGCAATGACAAATATGTAGAGGAGAATTCATCGAAAGTCACACTCCAGCCCGACGGATCGTCTATCATCAGCGATGAAAGCGGCTACAGCAACACTGCCACCTACGGTCACAGGGTGGGGGCGCGCCTCGACTGGAAGATTTCTGACGGAACATCTATCCTGTTTGTGCCCGACTTCAATATCGGCTATGGTAATTTTGAAGAGCGCAGCGAGTTCGAGACTGCTGCCGGAGATGCGGAAGGCAACAAGACCAGCATCATGAACGACGGTTTCAAACAGAACTGGGGCGACAACCAGTCGAAGACTGCGCACGGATTCTTCCTGTTCCGCCAGCGTCTGGGCAAGCCCGGCCGTACGATGTCGGTGAATGCCGATTACAACTTCTCTACCAACGAACTTGACAGATATGACCATTCGCTTACAAATACCGCAGGCAGCATTCCGACACTTGTAGACCAGAATGTTCTGCAGACAAGCAATACCGGTGCGTATGGCGTGCGCATGTCATATACAGAGCCTCTCGGCGGCAATTTCTTCGCCGAGGCAAGCTATGGATACAACTATTCCCACACTGATTCTGAAAAGGAAACATTCGACAAGGACATGTTCGGTGCATATACTGTCAAGAACGAGCGTTATTCGAATGTGATTGAGAATACATTCGTAAACCAGAGGATGGGACTCAGCCTGATGAAGCAGGAAGAGGGATATAATGTGACAGTGGGCCTCAACTACCAGCCTGCCCGGACAGAAAACATCACCACCATCGACGGAGTGAGCAGATTGATTCCGCAGAATGTCAGGAACTGGGCTCCGCACGCGCGCGTGGACCTCAACTTCACAGATGACATGATGCTCCGCATCCGCTACCGCGGCAACACTTCGCAGCCTTCCATCAACCAGCTGCAGCCTATCGAAGACAACTCGAACCCTTTGAGCATCACCCTCGGTAATCCCAACCTGAAGCCGTACTTCAGCCACAACATGTTCCTGATGTTCTTCAACAACAACCGTGAGAAGTTCTCGTCATTGAATGCCAATGTAGACATGCGTTATAACACCAGCAGCATAGTGAACGCCATCTGGACTGCCAACAACGGTGTGACATACTCAGTGCCTATCGACAGTGACAAGCCCACATTCTCCACAAATGTCAGGGTGATGTACAACTCTCCCATTGCGAAGAGCAACTTCTCGATAATGTCACATACCTTCGGAAACTTCGCAGATGCGATGAGCTACATAGGTGATCCTTCGATCGACGGAACAGATGCGGCTTCGTATCTCGATACCGGTAATTTCACAGAGAACCGCTACCGCACATTCGGCCTTTCCGAGTTCCTGCGCCTGACATACCGCGACGACTATGTCGAGGTTACGGCCGGTGGCAACACACGTTTCTCTAAATCGTGGTATGAGATACCCACCCGGGAAATCGGTGCCACCTGGACCAACTCCATCACTTCCAGCATCAACTGGACTGTGGCGGAGGTCTGGAACTTTGTGACTGACGGACGTTATACTTTCTACAAGGGATATGCAGAGTCTTACAACGATCCTGTCTTCGTATGGAATGCAGAGATTCAGAAGCAGATCCTCAAGCGCAAGGCCACTTTGTCGCTCAAGTGCTACGATATCCTGAACCAGTCGCGCAACACCTACCGTACAATTACCGACAACTATATCCAGGATGTCCGCAACAACACCCTCGGCCGCTATATCATGCTCAGCTTCACCTACCGCTTCGGTAATTTCGGCGGCGAGAAGATGGGTGGCGGCATGGGCCCGGGCATGGGTCCCGGTATGGGTCGTGGAATGGGCCCCGGCATGGGACCGAGAAGGTAGCCGGGCTTCTTGAAAATAATGGTTATTCGCGGTTAAGCCTTTCGGCATAGCCGCGCCATTTTTCTATCAGCGCCTGCATGTCGGCGGGAATCTCCGAATCGAAGAAGATTTCTTTCTTTGTGCGCGGATGGGTGAAACCCAATGTCTTGGCGTGGAGCGCCTGACGTGGCATTATCGCGAAGCAGTTGTCGATGAACTGCTTGTATTTCGTGTATAGCGGCCCTTTGAGGATTTTGTCTCCACCGTAACGGTCGTCGTTGAACAGGGGGTGCCCCAGGTAATTCATGTGGACGCGGATCTGATGTGTGCGGCCTGTCTCGAGGATGCATTCCACGACAGTCACATAGCCCAGCCGCTCAAGTACTCTGAAGTGTGTCACGGCGTGTTTTCCCTGGTCGCCTTCGGGGAAGACCTTGAAACGCAGGCGGTCGCCCGGGTCGCGTCCGAGATTGCCCTCGATGGTCCCGCTGTCTTCTGCAATGTTCCCCCAGACCACAGCCACATATTTGCGCTGGATGGTATGGTAGAAGAACTGCTTGCTGAGGTCCATCTGTGCCTCTTCGTTCTTCGCTACCACAAGCAGCCCGGATGTATCCTTGTCGATGCGGTGCACGAGTATCCCCATGCGGTTGTCTTCGGCGTCGATCTCATCCCTGAAGCCGAGGTGGTATGCAAGTGCGTTTACAAGTGTGCCTGTATAGTGGCCGCAGCCGGGATGCACCACAAGGCCGGCAGGCTTGTTCACTATCAGAAGGTCGTCGTCTTCATAAACGATGTCGAGCGGGATGTTCTCGGGACGTATTTCGCAGGCGCGCCTCTGGTACGGCATTACGATGGTGACGATGTCAAGAGGCTTGACCTTGTAGTTGGCTTTCACCACTTTGTCATTCACTCGTACATACTGTGCGTCGATTGCCAGCTGTACGCGGTGGCGCGAGGTCTGCGTCATCCTGTCGGTGATGAACTTGTCTACACGCAGGAGTGCCTGCCCTTTGTCTGCCACAAAGCGGTAGTGCTCGAACATCTGCTCCTCGCCGTCCTGCTCCTGCGCGGAGTCGGAACCGGGCAGCAGATCTTCATCGGTGTATTCTTCGTCTGAAAAGAAATCCGCCATTTATTTGAGCTTTTCTTCGTCGAGGGTGAGATAGATGTCAACCTTGCGTCCCATTGCCACTTCGGAAACACCGTCAGCGCCGGGGCTCTGCTTGTAGACCTGGGCGCGGAGGGTGTCGGAATAGCTCTTGACACTGTCGTCATACACCACCTTGCCTACGTTGAGCGAACTCTCGTGGATGTTGTTTGCGGCTACTTTGTATGTGAATCCTTTCACGCGGGGAACTTTTGTGGTGGCATCGTCGCCGCTCAGACCCAGCACCAGGTCGATGCTGCTTTCAACTTCTATCTGCTTGCCGCGGGCAATGTCACGGCCTTTGTATTTCTGGCGCAGGACGTTGTTGGTGGCGATGTCGGTGACATAGCTGAGGGTGCCGATACGCAGGTTGCATGCTGCCAGCTCTGCTGCAGCCTGACGGAGTGAATAGCCGATAACCGAAGGCATGGGCACCTGACGGGGCACCTGTGAGTTCATTGTAAGGAAGATGCGGCGGTTTTTCTTGACGCGTGCACCTGCAGGGGGATTCTGGGCGAACACCACGCCGAGGGGGAGGTGTTTGACATATACGGAATCCACAACTTCAATGCGGAGGTGCATGTGGTCTGCCATTTTTTCTGCAGCCGCTATTTCAAGTGAGGCGAAATCCGGAACTGTGAGCTCGCGGTTGTGACGTGTGAACAGGGCCATCAGAATACTGATGACAACTACTGCGGCAAACACGAATAGGATGCCGCCGAAAAGGTTGCGCAGAAGTGCTTTGTCTGGTTCCGTTGATTTTGCCATTGCTTGGTTGACTGGTATGTTTTGCGTAGCGAAATTAGCAATAAAACGGTTAACCGCAAAAAGACTTGCACGTTATGATTTCTTTGACAAACGTTCATCTGGCATATTCACTAATACTGCCGCAATATGGTAACGTCTGACATCGTTCTGCAGAGATTTTGCGGCTTGTGCCGCAGTATTGCGCCGGTGGTCGTGGTTTTGCGGCAATAGTTGCCATTCTTGCTCCAGTTTGGATGCCCCGGACATGTTTCTGCAGCATATCTGCCGGTTGTTGCTGCAGTCATGCTGACCGCTGGTTCATTGATTCTGTTCGGGGGAGCGTTGCCCTCAAATCGCCCCGATGTCATACTTTTACCCTCAAACGGGGCGATTATTCCCTCAAACTGCCCAGATGTCATTATCTGGCAGCAATCATGACTGCATTTCTGCCGCACTTCGCGCTGGCAGCAATTCTGATGGCATTTCTGCCGCACTTGCGCGCTGGCAGCAATGGGCCGGAGCATTTCCGCTACGCTCCATCCCCCCGCTCGCAGCTTTCGTCTCGCGTGCTCCGCGGCCGAAACAGTGCAGGAGGGGGCGCTTTTCTCACTTCGTTCGAGCGCTAGCTTACCCCCTCCTGCATCTGCTTTCGGTCCAATGCGCGGCGCGGAACTCATCTGCGGCAGTGGCTCCCATTCAAACGCCATGGGTCGCGAGGGTGTTCTCAGCGAGTATCGTTATGCTTGCGGCCCGAGCAGCAGGGCTTTAGCCCGCCGGGGATTATGTGCTCCGTGCAAAATGCCGGCGCATAGGCGGCGCAGCGTTCAAATACGATTTTTGTTCTAACGGTGGGTACCTTATGAACAATTTTCCGGGGACTTACTCCGCTACGGGGACAATTATCTTATTTCCGATCTTTATCACAGACTGACCGTTGCGGTGCACAAAACGGTAGGGTGCTATGAAGGTTCTGCGGGGGCCGACTTTCGAATCGCTCCAATGGGTGTGGTACACGATGTAGCCCTTGCCTTTGGATGTGTTCAGGAACATGTGGTGGCCTGTTCCAACCTCTCCGCCCTTGCGGTGGAGGATGGGATTGCCGTCAAAGCGTTTCCACGGGCCGAAAGGATTGGCTGCAACTGCGTAGCCCACCGCATAATCCTGGTCGGTGTATCCGTTACAGCTGAAACTCAGGTAATAAAGGCCGTTGTGCTTGACAATGAACGGTCCTTCGGCCACCCTGCAGTCTTCCTGTACCTGTTCCCATGTGCCGGGAATTGTCTGGATGCAGTGCACCATCTCACCCTGGAGCGACTTGAGGTCGTCACTTATGCGTGTACACCAGATCTCGTTGCCGAAACCTCTGTCCCAGCGGACCCAGTAAAGATATTTCGAGCCGTCCTCATCTGTGAAGACATGCCCGTCGATACCCTTGCGGCCGGGATTATATGCACCGGGGCCGTCCTCCTGGCGGAAGGGTCCCAGAGGT
>JAGHVP010000166.1 GCA_018064305.1 Candidatus Equibacterium intestinale
TACGATGACATGCTTTTCTGCTCTACCCCCGACGGCAACTTCTCACTTTTCGCATCGAACCGCAGCTGCGCACAGGACAGCATGACCATATACCTCCTGAAGTTTGACAACACACCTGTGAAATCGGCAGTGTCAAACATTGAAGAGGCACGTGCAATGGCATCTCTCAAGCCGGCCGGTGCAAAAAAAGGTTTTGAGGCCGCAGATGAGGAAGGTTCAGCAATATTCGACGATTCTTTCCGCCAGTACTACAACCTGGTGTCACAATACAGCGCCGTGAAGGATTCTATCCGCACCGTGCAGCAGGAGCTTGCACGCCTCCGCACGCTCTATTCGAAGAGTGACGAGAGCGACCGCAAGGCCATCAGCCGCGAGATTTCAGGCATAGAGGACATCGTGCTTGCCCTGCAGTCGCGTCTTGGCGATGTTTCATCTGACCTTCAGGTAGTAGAGATGGATTTTCTGGTGCGCGGCACCACAATCAACCCTGAAGAGTTCGAGATATCAAGCCACGAGGCTGCGCTGGATGAGACCATCACTGCCGAAAACGGCCCGCAGTACCGCTTCACTCAGCGCACCATGGGTCCCGCCCCCCGCTTCAACTTCGCCAAGCCAGAGGTCAAGGCCGACCTCAACTTCAGAATCGGGGAAGAAGCCCTTGTTGTGGAAGACTTCGAGCTGCCCGACAGGCTTGTCTACCAGATCCAGATGGTGTCCACATCCAGCAAGATGCCCGCATCGCGTCTGAAAGGCATCTGCCCTGTATTCGAGGTGAAGAAGGGCAGCAAATATATATATCGCGCCGGTCTGTTCGACACATATGCCGAAGCCAACAAGCGCCTCTCCACAGTCAAGGGCAAAGGCTTCTCGTCGGCAATCATAGTGGCATTCAACAACGGTTCCGAGATGAACCTCAAGAACGCCCGCACCCTTGAGGCAAAGAACAAGGAAAACCGCAAATACCGCGTTGTATTCCGTGAGTATCCAGGCGGCATCCCTTCAGAAATACTCAGCATAATCCGCAGCAAGTCAGACAAGGACATCGCCCGCGGTGCCGAGGACAGCGCTGTGATTTATTTCATCGCGCCTCTTGACCGCAGCAGCGCCGACCGTCTTGTAGACGCAGTGGAGGATGCCGGAGCGAAAGGTGTTTATGTAGAACCTATTAATTAATATACAGATGGGACCTATCATCATTCTGATTATCGTAGGGTTGATCCTGCTGCTGGTAGAGCTGCTGCTTATCCCCGGCTTTGCCATCACAGGCATCCTGGGCATCGGCTCGATGGCCGCCGGCTGCTATATGGGATTCACCCGTTTCGGCAACCTTGCCGGAATCATCATCACCGTGACCTGCATCCTGCTTACCGCCAGCCTTGTGGCGCTGGTACTGCGCTCATCCACCTGGAAGAAAGCCACCCTTGACACCAACATCGATGCAAAGGCAGGCGAACAGCCCGAAGAAAAAGGGATCAAAGTAGGCAGCAAGGCCACAACCACCACCCGCCTCTGCCCTATGGGCATGGCACGCTTCGAAGATGGAAAGGTGTCTGAGGTAAGCTCTGTGGAAGGGCTTGTGAATCCCGGTACACCTGTGGAGGTGGCATACCTTGACGACGGAATCATATATGTAAAAAAATCATAGACTATGGCAACATCTACAATTCTTTGGATTGCAGTGGGTTTTGTGCTGCTGCTCATCCTTCTGTGGCTCTTCCCGGTCACAATGTGGTTCCAGGCCCTCATTTCAGGAGTCCATATCTCTCTGATCCAGCTGGTGCTGATGCGCTGGCGCAAGGTGCCTCCCGGAACAATCGTAATGGCAATGGTCACCGGCACCAAGGCCGGCCTCAAACTGAACTCTAACGAGCTTGAGGCACACTATCTGGCCAAAGGCCACGTTACAAAGGTTGTGAACGCACTTATCTCTGCCGACAAGGCCGGTATCCCCCTCGACTTCAAGATGGCTGCCGCAATCGACCTCGCAGGCCGCGACGTGTTCGAGGCAGTGCAGATGTCAGTCAACCCCAAGGTCATTAACACTCCTCCCGTTTCAGCAGTTGCAAAAGACGGTATCCAGCTTATTGCAAAGGCACGTGTAACAGTCCGCACCAATATCCGCCAGCTTGTGGGAGGTGCCGGAGAAGAGACAGTGCTTGCACGCGTGGGTGAAGGTATCGTATCCAGCATCGGTAGTGCAACCAGCCACAAGGAAGTGCTTGAAAACCCCGACAGCATCTCGAAGGTAGTGCTTGAAAAGGGTCTTGACGCAGGTACCGCTTTCGAAATCCTGTCTATCGACATCGCCGATGTGGATGTAGGAAAGAACATCGGTGCAGTGCTCCAGATGGACCAGGCAAACGCCGACAAGAACATCGCACAGGCACGCGCAGAGGAGCGCCGTGCAATGGCTGTGGCTCTTGAACAGGAGATGAAGGCAAAGGCTCAGGAAGCCCGCGCCAAGGTGATCGAGGCCGAGGCTGAAGTACCCCTGGCAATGGCAGAAGCATTCCGCAACGGCAATCTGGGCATCATGGACTACTACAAGTTCAAGAACATCCAGGCCGACACCAACATGCGCGAAAACATCGCTAAGAAATAACTGCTGTAGCAGGATTTACCTGCTACAGCTTTGAAAGAAGACTGGAGAGAGAAACCTCAGCGGCAATCATCGAGTGAAGTTTGTCGACAGGTACTCTCTCTTGCTTCATTGTGTCGCGGAAGCGGACTGTAACGCAGTTGTCTACAAGTGTGTCGTGGTCTACTGTGATGCAGAACGGTGTTCCGATGGCATCCTGACGGCGGTATCTCTTGCCGATACTGTCTTTTTCGTCGTACTGGCAGTTGAAGTCCACTCTCAGGAGGTTCATTATCTCGCGTGCCTTCTCGGGCAGACCGTCTTTCTTGACGAGAGGCAGAACTGCAGCCTTGACAGGTGCAAGTGCGGGAGGAAGGCTGAGCACAACTCTGGTCTCACCGTTTTCAAGAGCCTCTTCCTTGTATGAAGATGAGAGCACTGCAAGGAAGCAGCGGTCCACACCAATTGAAGTCTCCACAACGTAAGGCACATAGCTTTCATTTGTCTCGGGGTCGAAATACTGGATCTTGCGGCCGCTTACTCTCTGGTGGTTGCCCAGGTCGAAGTCGGTACGGCTGTGTACACCCTCGAGCTCCTTGAATCCGAAAGGATATTCGAATTCGATATCAGTTGCCGCATTTGCATAGTGGGCAAGCTTGTCGTGGTCGTGGAAGCGGTATTTCTCATCGCCCAGGCCCATTGCCTTGTGCCATGCCAGGCGGTTTTCCTTCCATTTGGCAAACCAGTCGAGCTCTGTGCCGGGCTTGATGAAGAACTGCATCTCCATCTGCTCGAACTCCCTCATACGGAAGATGAACTGGCGGGCTACAATCTCGTTGCGGAATGCCTTGCCGATCTGTGC